>NZ_DFRO01000012.1:0-13883 GCF_002381195.1 Acinetobacter sp. UBA3461
TCATAGAAGACATATCATGATTCATATCTTTCATTGAAGACATATCATGATCCATACCTTTCATAGAAGACATATCGTGATTCATGCCTTTCATAGAAGACATATCATGATCCATACCTTTCATAGAAGACATATCGTGATTCATATCTTTCATAGATGACATGTCATGGCTCATCCCCATATCTTCCATAGTTAATAAAGCACGAGGGCGAGATTTAGGCATCTCAATTTGTTTGACTGCTGGGCTGCTTTCTTCATGTAATGTTCCCACTGAAAAACCGGTACGATCAATAGATTCAGCTTCAATTTGGTAATGTGCTTGTTTTGGTTCCACAATGACATCATAGGTTTCAGCAGTACCAATACGGAACTCATCTACAGGAACGGGCTTTACAGGTTGACCATCAGCACTGACTACAGTCATTTTTAGGTTTGGAATGCGTACATCAAAGAATGACATAGCGGAAGCATTAATAAAACGAAGGCGAACTTTTTCACCAGCTTTGAAGTTACCGGTCCAGTTTTGCTGAGGTGTTTTGCCATTCATTAAAAATGTATAACCAGTCACATCGGACATATCTGTTTTCAACATCCGCATCTGATTCCACATAGAGCGGTCTTGCCAAGTTGCCTTTAATCCATCACGTTTAACTTGTTTTAATACATCGAATACTGTTTCGCGACGGTTCTGATAGTAATCTGCTTCTTTTTTAAGATTTTTCATAATTTGATCACTTGTTGAATTATGAAAATCAGAAAGCAAAACAACGTAATCTTTATCGGTTTTTTCAGCAGCTGTTAGTGGAGTTTTATCTTTAGGATAAATAACAAAAGCACCATATAAACCGTCTTGTTCTTGTCCTTTACTATGTGAATGATACCAATAAGTACCATTTTGGCGGACTTTAAACTTATATTCATAAGTTTTATTAGGGGCAATGCCATTAAATTTGTTAAATCCAGGTACACCATCCATAATTCCAGGTAATAATAAGCCATGCCAATGGATTGAAGAGTCCTGATTTTTTAACTTATTGTGAACACGGATAACGGCCTCATCACCTTCTTCAAATTCAAGAAGTGGTGCAACGAATTTACCATTAACGGTAATTCTCTTTAGCGGTTTTCCTGTGATATTTACAGTTTGTTCAGCGATTGTTAAATCATATTCTTTAACTGCCGCCATTACCCAAGTTGATGAAAATAAACCAACTCCAATTAAGAGTACATGACTTAACTTTTTTGACATTCTATCTCACCTTTAGAAAGGTCAAGATTGAAGTAATAAAGCAAATATTTAGTATAAACTTTAATACTTCTTTCTCGCTATTTATAAAATTATTTATTGCTACCAGGCATATTCATCTTTGAATGATCCATTTTAGAATGGTCCATATTCATCATAGAATGATCCATTTTTGACATGTCAGATGAGTTAGGAGACTGATGTTGACTATGATCTTGCTGAGTCTTGTCATCTTTTTCCATTTTACAAGGTTTTGTACAAGGTTTCTGTGCTTTTACCGTTTTAGTGGCACTTGAGGTTGATACATCTTTTGCCCAAGATTGAGTACCAGCAATTAAAGTTCCAGCACACATTAAAATTGTTAGACTACGACGCACTACAGTTTTCATAAGTTTCTCTAAAAGTTAATTTCTTGCTACTACAATAAAGTGAAGCACTGAACATCTAAGTGACTTGAAAATGACATTTTTGTAATCTATCTCGATCAGATGTTTTATAACGTTATTATAGTTTTAATGAATGACTTAGGATTCGGAAATGAGAATACTATTAGTTGAAGATGAACAAAAAACTGGTGATTATCTCAAGCAAGGTTTATCCGAAGCTGGCTATATTACGGACTGGGTTACAGATGGGTTAACGGGTAAACATCAAGCTCTTTCTGAAGAGTATGACTTAATTATTTTAGACGTGATGTTACCTGGACTAAATGGTTGGAATATTATCAATGATATTCGTAGCAGCGGTAAAACAATGCCCATTCTTTTTCTTACCGCCCGAGATCAAATCGAAGATCGAGTAAAAGGATTAGAGCTAGGCGCTGATGATTATTTAGTTAAGCCTTTTGCTTTTGCAGAGCTTCTAGCTCGAATAAAAACGCTCCTTAGACGAGGGCAACAAAGAGAAGATAATAATATTATTAAGATTGCTGATTTAGAACTTGATTTGAGAAAACGTCGGGTAACACGAGCAGGTCAACGCATTGATTTAACGGCTAAAGAATTCGCGCTTATGGAGCTTTTTATGCGTAGAAGAGGTGAAATTCTACCAAGAGCACTTATTGCATCTCAAATTTGGGATATGAACTTTGATAGTGATACGAATGTCGTTGAAGTCGCTATTAAACGATTAAGAAGTAAAGTTGACAGTAACTTTACTCCCAAATTAATTCAGAATATTCGAGGAATGGGGTATGTACTAGAGGTAGAGGATGAATAATAATTTATTCAGAGCGATCAGTTTCCGGATCGGTATCATTTTCTCATTATCTACTATTTTCATTCTAATTATTATGGGTTTGTTCATAAATAAATTAGTAATGCATCATTTTGAGACTCAAGACCGTACCCAATTAGAAGGTAAAATCCAGCTGATTCAGAATCTTATCCAACAGAATCCTAAAAACTCTCCAGAACTTAATCTTTATTTGAGAGACGCTTTAGTTGGACACCATGATCTTATGGTTCAAATAGAACGACCGACAGGTAAAGTTTTATTTAGTTCAGCACCTTCAACAATTAATACTCAACACTTAACCAAGTCAGCAAATAATTCATGGATTAAATGGAAAATTCAGGATAAGACTTATCGTGGCATGATCTACAACACGGATATAAACAAAAATACTGAGATACAATCTGTACGCATTATTGTGGGGATCGATACATCTGAACATCTACATTTTTTAAATGATTTTAAGCGTCAACTTTTTTACATTGGTTTAGCCGGTACGATTTGTTTAATGTTTTTAGGCTGGTTTGCAACCTGGAGAGGTTTAAGACCCGTGCAAAAAATGGCTAAGGTCGCAGAAGGCATTTCTGCCCAACATCTTTCAGAACGTTTAGAAGTTGAGCACACACCAACAGAACTAAAATCATTAGCAATTGCCTTCAATGATATGCTCGACAGACTAGAATCAGCTTTAGAAAGGCTTTCCGATTTTTCATCTGATTTAGCGCATGAAATTAGAACACCGATTAATAACTTAATGACTCAAACTCAAGTATGTCTTGCCCGTAACCGAGATATTGGTACTTATCAAGAAATACTATTTTCTAATTTAGAAGAATTAGAACGTTTGGCTCGAATGGTATCCAATATGCTTTTCTTGGCAAAAGCAGAACATGGCCTAAAATTACAGAACTTACAGAATATTGACCTGGTTAAAGAAGTTACAGCCTTATTTGATTTCTATGATGCGCTAGCTGCCGAAAAAAATATGACGCTTCAACAAACAGGATCTGGAAATGTCAAAGGTGATCCTGCTATGTTACGTCGAGCACTCAGCAATCTATTATCTAATGCAGTTAAATATGGAAATAAGAATTCTACAATACGCATAAAACTTCAACAGAATTTAGATAACACAATATTTTCAATTGAAAATGAAGGCCCTGAAATCTCTCCTGAACAACTATCCAGGTTATTTGATCGATTTTATCGAACAGATGCATCTAGACAAAGAACAGAAGAAGGAACCGGCTTAGGGCTCGCGATAACAAAATCTATTCTTGATATGCTTGGGGCGACCATCCAGGCTGAATCCCTCAATGGTCGAATCATTTTTACCATTGTTTTTCAAAGTGAATCCATGCAAGGGGAATCATTTTAACTCATTTTTTGAACATCTTCCATTTACCCGAGTTGACCTTACATAAAGCTCAAACTGAGAGCCAGAGCTACGCCAGCACCTATCATGGCAATTGTGTAGCCAAATATGATAGCTCGGCCAAACTGTGCCCCCCCTGTCATCCATGCAATTGTCGCTTTGCTTAACATGTTGCTCAGTGTGGCCAGCCCTAGCGCGACAGCAGCCACATTTGTTGTTAAGCCTTCAGTACTATGCAGGCGGGCAAGTGAGACTAAAATAGCATCTACGTCTGCTAGCCCAGAAATAGTCGATAATACGAAGATGCCGCTGGTGCCCAACCATTGTTTTGCTGCCGGGACCAAGACTGCCATGACAGCCAGGAAAGCAGCGAAGCTGAATGCTGTCCCAAGATCAAAAGGAGCCATTGCTTCTATTGTTCGATCGTTGTTTTCAGCGCTGGTAATTTGGCGTTGTCTCCACAATGCCATACCCAGCAGAAGGATTCCCGCAATCATCATTGCACCACCAAAAGTGCTTAGCAATGCTGGCTCAATGACGCCTATCAGCACAACCATACGAAAAAACATGATGCCACAGGCAGCCAATGTTCCAGAAATAGCAGCACTGACCATGACGGGGTGCTGGCGTGTATAGCGTGCCAGTGCGACAGTTGCAGCTGTAGAAGATGCCAAACCACCCAATAGACCTGTCCAGAGTATGCCTCTTTCTGAACCGGTGAGCCGCATGGCAAAATGACCTGCCAGAGAGAGTCCGGCAATCAGGATCACTGCCCACCATAACTGGTAAGGATTTAATGCAGCAAAAGGTCCCAGACCCGTATTGGGTAAGTAGGGTAATATAACGACAGAAAGTACCAGCAACTGCAGGGATGCGGTTAATTCACGATGCTCTATCAAGCGTAGCCAACCGTGTAAGGTTGGCTTGAGATCCAAAAATACAGCGACGATTACAGCCGCGGTTAATGCTAAAGTAACATTACCATGAGATGCATATGCACCTAAAACTAATGTCAACAGCATCGCGATCGTCGTGGTAGCGCTTAAATTACCGGAAATTTTTGCGGTACGCGCGTAGGATACCGTAAGTAAAAGGGAAAGCCCTAATACGGCTGCGACTAGTGGCCAAGGCCCAAAGTTTGGCTGTAAATGACCGAGCACTCCTCCGAGTAATCCTGTCAATGTGAAGGTACTTAGGCCTGCTACTCGGCTGCCTTCTGGCAGTTCACGATCATTCCATCCTCGTTCTAAACCAATGAGCAGGCCGATGGCAAGTGCTGCAATAAGACCTGGTACATCTGGTGGAAGAAAAGAACTCTCTATCATAACTTTTTATTTCGCAGGCGAAGGGCATTCGTGATGACTGAAGCTGAACTCAAACTCATAGCCAAGGCGGCAATCATCGGTGACAACAACCAACCGGTAAATGGATATAGTACGCCAGCCGCGATAGGGATACCCAAAGCATTGTAAAGGAAAGCAAACATGAGGTTCTGTTTCATGTTGCCAACAGTAGCTTCCGAAAGTGAACGGGCAACAGCAATCCCTCGTAAATCTCCCTTGACCAGCGTAACTTGGGCACTATTCATTGCAACATCAGTCCCGGTTCCCATAGCGATACCGACATCAGCTTTAGCCAAGGCTGGTGCATCATTGATGCCATCACCAGCCATAGCCACGATGCGACCTTCCTTCTGCAATTTGCTGACCAGTTCTAGTTTATCTGCGGGTTTGACTTCGCCATGTACCTCATCAATGCCTAGACGTGCTGCGACTGAACGGGCAGTGGTGAGACCATCTCCTGTTGCCATCACGATACGTAGACCCGCTTCCTTCAGGGTGGCAAGTGCTTCTGGGGTATTTTTTTTGATGGGATCGGATACTGCAAGCAGACCGGCCAATTCACCATTGATGGCTAGATGCATCACACTTGCACCTTCCGAACGCAGCTCTTCGGCTTGCGGAATCAGAGATTGTACCGAGATACCCAATTGCTCCATCAGTGCTGTGTTGCCCAAAGCTAACTGACGATCGCCCACTTGACCTCGAACACCAATCCCTGAGCCCGATTCAAAATTATCTGGTGTTTCAAGAGACAGGCCACGTTCGTGTGCTGCGTTTACAATCGCTTCGGCTAGCGGGTGTTCACTGCCTTGATCAAGACTGGCGGCTAAACGTAATACTTCAGATTCGTCAAAATCTGATGCGGCAACTACACGATCGAATACAGGGCGTCCTTCAGTTAACGTACCTGTTTTATCGATGATTAGTGTGTCAATCTTGCGTAGATTCTCAATGGCTGCTGCATCACGGAACAGCACACCATGAGTAGCACCTTGACCCGTCGCAACCATGATAGACATTGGAGTTGCCAAGCCTAGTGCACAAGGACAGGCAATAATGAGTACTGCCACAGCATTGATTAATGCATAAACCCAGCTTGATTCTTCTGGGCCGAATAGTCCCCATCCAAAGAAGGTAAGCAAGGCAATGGTCACTACAGCCATGACGAACCAACCTGCTACCTGATCAGCCATACGTTGCATTGGTGCTCTCGATCGTTGAGCTTGCGCCACCATCTGTACGATCTGGGATAACATGGTACTTGAACCAATTTTCTCTGAACGCATGATCAATGAACCATTGGTATTCAGGGTAGCTCCAATGACTTTATCGCCGATACGTTTAGTGATCGGTAAAGGTTCACCTGTCAGCATCGATTCATCCACTGAACTACTTCCTTCAGTGATTACACCATCCACAGGCACTTTTTCACCTGGGCGAATTCTGAGTAAATCTCCTACATGGACATGCGTTAGAGGAACATCTTCTTCAGTTCCATCAGGCAGGATTCGGCGAGCTGTTTTAGGAGCGAGCCCAAGGAGTGACTTAATTGCAGCAGAAGTTTGCGAACGTGCTTTTAACTCCAATATTTGTCCCAGTAGGGTCAATGAAATGATGACCGCTGAAGCTTCAAAGTAAACAGCGACACGACCCATGGAAATAAATGAGTCTGGGAAGATTTGCGGTGCAATGGTTGCGACCACACTATAAATAAATGCAGCTCCAGTGCCCAAACCAATCAGCGTCCACATGTTCGGGCTGCGATTCACAACCGATTGCCAACCCCGGGAAAAAAATGGCCAACCTGCCCAAAGTACAATTGGGAGTGACAACACCAGTTCAATCCAGCTCTGAACAGCCATATTGAACAGGTTCATTTGATGACCAAACATCGCCAAAAAAGTCACGATGATGGTCAATGGCAGTGTCCACCAGAAGCGTCGGCGGAAATCACGTAACTCCGGATTCTCATCTTCCTCTAATTCAGGAATGAGTGGCTCCAGTGTCATTCCGCATTTAGGACAGTTTCCAGGATGATCTTGCCTGATTTCTGGATGCATTGGGCATGTATAGATGGTCGTACCTGTTGTGCTTGCCGCATTAACGTGTTGAACAGTCTGATGATGCTGTGTATGTGCATCGGCAGTCGTCGTTGCGGGTTTAGCGATATATTGCACCGGGCTGCTATGAAACTTTGATTGACATTTATCACTGCAAAAAAAGTAAGTTTTCCCCTTAAATTCCTCATGGTATTTCGATTCTTCAGTGACGGTCATACCACAGACTGGGTCTTTCAGTACGTCTGTTGTAGCCTGTGCCATATGGTCCTGGTTATGATTTTTTTGATCTGACATAAATAATTCTCTTATGGAAAAGTGGTTTTATGGCCGAATTTTGGAATAAATCTCGGAGTCTGTTGAGCATAGCTGTCATAGACAGCGCCAAACTGTTTACTCATTTCAGCCTCTTCCTTAATTGCCAAGCGGCTGTACATTAAGAGTAGGATTGGAAACATAATCAGTGTCAGTAAAGTTGGCCATTGCAATAAAAAACCCAGCAAGATCATCACAAAAGCCACGTATTGTGGGTGACGTATACGTGCATAAGGGCCTGTGATCGCTAAAGAATGCTGACGTTGCGCGTTGTACAGCACGTGCCATGACGTTGATAACAGGTAAAATCCATAACCCAAGAAAACGTAACTGGCGATATGCAAAATGCCAAAATGTGGATCACCTTTTTCACCTAATAGCGTTGACCACAAGTGACCTGCATTATGAGAAAGTAAGTCAAGTTGAGGGAAGCGAGTTTGAAGCCAACCAGATAACAGGTAAATGGTTAAAGGAAAACCATACATTTCGACAAATAGAGCAATGATAAAAGCCGAAAAGGCCCCAAATGTACGCCAATCGCGCGCAGTGGAAGGTCTAAAAAAACTGAAAGCGAACATGATAAAAACTGCTGAGTTAATGATAACCAGCGTCCATAAACCATAAGCCGATTCCGCATGATTCATGATGGATCTCCTGATAAGAGCTATTTTTTGTTATCAGATATATCGGATTTTTTTTGCTGCGAGTGGTTATGCCCATGACCACCATGCATAAAAATATGCATCAGTGGACACGCTAAAAGGAATAAATAAGGCAAAGCACCGATAACGTGGGCCAAATGTTCCGTTAATAGAAAATAAGCTGCGATACCACCCAGCACGATTAGACCAATGGCATAACGTGTAGACCAGAAGTTAGGTACTGAATTATTTTCTTGGTGTTGGTGATTCATGGTGCTTTCCCCTAATTCATGGGTAACTATTTAGTTGCTGACGGAGGCATACAGTCCATCATCATCTGCATCATGGATTGCATCATGTCCATACGTTTTTCCATCATCTGCTGACGGTCAGCCATATTTGCATTCATGCTTTGGCTGCCCATCTGTTTCATCATACTCATACCTCCTTGCATGAGTTTCATGTGCTCAGCCATAAGTTTCTGACGTTCTTGTGGGGTTTTTGCAGCCATCATCTTCTCATGCATGGCTTGCATCGCCTTCATGTGTTGATCCATTGCAGCCATTTTATCTGTAGCAGTGGTGCTGGTAACTGTTTGCTTAATTGTTACTGCAGATGGTGCTGTTTTTTCAGGGTGGTGATCTTTGTGTTCATCGGATTGCTGTGCAAATGTATTCAATGACGCGGCTGCGATACATAAGCCCAAAAAAATGTTTTTGAATTTCATCATAATTTTTTCCTTTAAATAATTTGGAAGTAAAAGCTATGTTTTAGTACTGAACAGAGTCTAGGAATTTGACTACTAAACTGATGAAATTTTTGGTTATTCTCTGTCTCTCTTAAAAATTTTAGCACTATTAATTAATTATTTTTAAAAATGACAAAAATGTAATTTTGAGATCTTCTCGAAATATATAGTCTATGCTGAGATGACAAAAATTTTATTTAATATTAATCTTTTAAAACTATTAAAGTTGTTATGATTTTATGTGCTTAAAAAAATAAAAATGAAATGATTAGATGACTCCAAGGCTAGTTAGAGACACATTCTTAATGTAATTTACACTGTTATTCCTTTAAAGAAAAAATACAGTTGATCAAAATAGTTTTTTATAGAAAAAAGGGTGGATAATTTAATTATTAAACTTATTGGTATATTTATTAGATAGAAGGTAAAGAAGATTATTTTTAATATTAGGGTTTATAATCCAAATTTCAGAGTAAGGAATCTACTACTTATATAATAGAGATTCCATCTCCAAAACAGTACTACTGTATGAATGAGTTGTATTCAATGCAGGGAAGAATGTAGATCCTTAATACTAACGGAAAATTATTTTACTGAATTTTCATGTAAAGACTCATTTAATTGATCAATCACTGTCGTCCATTCACCATCAGAGTGTAGTTTTTCTTCTAAAAAATGACGTTGAGCATCAGTCCAAAAAATTGCTTGTGTTAAAAAAACATCTCCAGCTAGCTGATGGCTCTCTATGAATTTTGCAATTGCTTCTTCAGTAGAAGCTAAACCAAGCTGTTCAAATAATTTGGTCATTCTTGGACGTGTTTGAGTCATGTGCTTAGCCCACAAATTTATATTAGATCAAATTAAACATAACATGTTTATATTTAAACTAAAATATAAAAAATTAAATAGCTACTATTTTCTTAGACAAAATGATTACTACATTTCATAAATCAACCACCTACATAATTTGTTTGTTAAATGATCATTATTTTTCAATAAGATTATTTTAATAGTTAAAGATTTTAAATTTTAAAAATGACAAAAATGTAATTTTGAAGTCATCGCTCTGTTTCTGTCTCTCACTAATAATTGAAATATAAGAGGAGATGATGTGGTCTCATTAAATATAGATTTTATAAAGTCATCTCTAATGAACTAACGAATCAAGAGGAAACGTAAATGAAATTATTTCAAAATAAAATGACTGCTCTACGTAATGTTGTAGTAGCTGCAACGATGATTGTGGCTACTACAACTACGTTCGCTCATGTGAGTTTAGTGAGTGCGATTCCTGCGGAAAATGCATCTATCCTTAGTCAACCAAAGAACTTGACCCTTAACTTTGGTGCAGAGGTTATGTTGATGAATATTAAGTTACTGGATGCTCAGCGAAGAGATGTTCCTTTAAAATATAAAGTTACTCATGACTTAAAGAAATCCTTTGATGTCGCTCTTCCGAAACTGAAAAAAGGTAAATATACCGTTGTCTGGACAACAATGGGGAAAGATGGTCACAACATGAATGGTGAATATAGTTTCACTATCAAATCAACTAAATAAGAATTGATTACCTTTCAACATGTCAGTGAGGTGCTGGCATGTTGTTCTAGAATGGACAAAAATAATGATTTCTGAATATTGGATGTGGGCCACTTGGTTAACTAAGGTTATTTTATATTTAAGTGTAGCTTTTGTCGTTGGTGGAGCCTTTTGCTATTTTTTACTTAGACAATATCTTGAACTAAAAGAATCGATTCTTAAATATATTACAATTGGCGCTGGATTAGGCCTAATTTCCAGTACCTTGGGATTTTTTATTCTGATTGGTAGTTTTGCCAATACTGGTATTACAGGGATGGTGGACCCCACGTATATTAATATATTGGTTAATACTCCGACGGGGTATATATACGTTCTTCGTTCTATTAGTTTTGCTCTTTTACTTCTTCTCATGGTGGTTAAAGTTAACAGGAACAAAGGTCAGTTTTCTATAATTGAAAGTTCAATATTTTGTATTTTACTTATCCCGATTATTTTTAGTTTTTCCCAGCTCGGACATGTCGCTAATTTAACCTTACTTGCTCAAATTTTATTATCAATCCATATTCTATTTATGTCGTTATGGATGGGGTCTTTATATCCGTTATGGAAAACCAGCCGGGAAATAAGTGGTTTACCTTTAAAAGATCGCATGCATGTATTTGGACGTATTGCTGCTTTCATTGTTGGGATATTAATCGCCTGTGGCGCTAGTGTAGCTCTTCTTTTAATTAAAGATTTTAATACCTTAATCAATACTGCATATGGCTATGGTTTCATGGTTAAAATGTTTTTTGTTATAAGTATTCTACTTTTAGCTGCCTTCAACAAATGGTATTTCACCCCGCGTCTTCAACATCCTAAATTCGCTAAACACCTTAGTCATGCCATTTTATTTGAGATGTTATTAGGTCTATCAATTCTATTAACAACAGGCTATATAACCACTGTCGTGGGTATTGAATAAGAGAATTTCAAAATAAGGGAATTGAGGAAATTTAACATTACTGCATTTATCTTTTGTAGCTGAGCAATAAAGTTTCTACTGGACTGTCAACTTACGACAATCAGAACAGTAAAATCGCATCATGAGGCATTATACATAAAGGTAGTCACCGGTTTTTAGCTTATCTTCAACCCATAACGGTCTCATCTATTCAGTTCACTACCATTGATTGAAATAACTAATCTTATAAATTTCAGAGTGATCGTAGATGACAAAAATGTCATTTTAAAGTCACATTAATGTTGGTTAAGTACTTTTACTGTAGTCATTAGAACACTCTTCTTTGGAATACTCTGAAGAAAACTGTAAGGTTATAAACAGACCAAGTTACAGCGAGTAACTGATTCAGAAAAAGGCTGGTTGTATGGTGAAAGTTTAGAGTTACTGTTCTAATGTTTTAAACAAATGTTTTGTTAAAAAGGAGCAACATATGAAATTTCACATCGCTAATATGACTTGTGGTGGTTGTGCACGCGGCATTACTACCGCAATTAAAGAGCTCGACTCGAATGCCTCACTCGATATTGATTTACAAAACCGTATCGTTGAAATCAACACAACAGTGAGTCAGGATAAAGTCATTGCAACTCTCAGTGAGCGTGGATTTACAGCTGATCCTGCTTAATCTCTGTTAGAGTAACAGTGGGAATTCCTTACCACTTTGGTGGTGTTTCAAAAAGTATGCTAGCGTTAAACAAATCCGTTATTAAGGTAAAAGAAAGTCAAATCAAAGGCTTTAAAATGATTTTCGAGCTTTTTAGAAAAGTTGCAACTTCTCCTAAATCCACGCCTGATTCGATGACGAATTCTACAATTGTTACCTTCAATACCGACGGTAAAAAACTTACCGATCACTTGCTTGCAACATTGAAATGCTGTGATAAAACTATCCCAATATTGTTACTTAGACAGGTAGGACATTTGATTTGTAGCGTTATTTTCATACCTCTATTTTATCAAAAGCCATATTGTTTTTTTCAGCATACTTTTTGAAACACCACCTTTGTTTGTTTTAGAGCGTCGGGGCGCCTCGGCAATTCTGCGTGTTGAAATAGAAAGGAAAATTCATTACTTTAAAGCGCAAAGCGTGTTGCAGATGCAGCTCTTATTCCGAGGAATTTTACACTGGTATCGCCCGCCGATAGAAACACCAGATCCGGCAGTCAGGACGTAAATAACCATTCCTCCAGTTTAAATAAAAAAACCTGCAGATTCGATGCAGGTTTTTTTTAGAGATAATCAATCGCGTCTTATTTGGCTTTACGCTCTTTCTCGATCAGGTAATTCACCACCTGAATGACTTTGGCATCATTACCCTGCACAATATATTTACCATTCACGGTCACTGCCGGAACACCACTTAACTGATACTGAGCAGCCAGATTTTTGGCTTGGGCAATTTTCGAAGTGATCGGGAAAGATTTATAAGTGCTGTTAAATTTCGCTTCAGGAATACCATAGCGGGTATAGAACTTGGCCAATTGCGCCTGTTCTAAAATTGGACGTTGCTTATCATGAATATCATGGAATAATTGTAAATGTGCTTTTTGACGCACACCCAATGCTTCAGACACATAATAAGCA
The DNA here is from genome assembly GCF_002381195.1 of Acinetobacter sp. UBA3461. Taxonomy (NCBI): domain Bacteria; kingdom Pseudomonadati; phylum Pseudomonadota; class Gammaproteobacteria; order Moraxellales; family Moraxellaceae; genus Acinetobacter; species Acinetobacter sp. UBA3461. The sequence goes on from NZ_DFRO01000012.1 coordinate 13,088, forward strand.
CGCGCTGCCTGCTCCCAGAGTGGATTCATTGCAGCCGGCGTACGTACAAAACGTACATCTTTTGGTAATTTTTTCAACCAGCCCTGCATATGTGGTTCAAGCGCGAAACAGTGACCACAGCCGTACCAGAAGAATTCACGTACCTCAATTCTGCCCGGTTTTTCGACTTTGACTGGTTTTGCAACCACTTGATAGTCCTGACCTGCCACAAAATTGGCCATAGCATTGCCTGAAAAGGCCAAAACAGATGCGGCAACAGCTCCTAAAAGGAATTTTTTCATTGGGATTATCGTCCTCTAAATCATTATGCTTAGTGTATGGGTTCACTATAAATCAATTATGCCGGTTCCGTTTTCATGCTGCGAACTTTTGTGCTATCAGAACCGCTACATTAAAGTATGCGACTGATTTTAAGTCAGTTAATATGGCCATTCGACCGCTATGTGTTTTTAGATAATCACAAAAGTTAAACTTTGAGTAATAAAAACGGTTATAATTTCTACGATTAAAACGTAGTGGTCAAACCTACAGTAAATATTAGCTTCTTACTATTCTCTTCAGTAACAGCCGCGTGGCTATGATAATTGCTGGAATTTACAACATAGAACTGAGCAAAAAATGATTTATGAAAGGTTTATTAAATTAAATAAATTATTTATATAGTTAAAATTCACCTGATAAATCACTTTTTAATTTAAATTACTATGTTAATTATTTGTTAATTATTTCTAAATTTTTCTCTAAGAAACGGAGGGCACTGTTGCAAATAGGGATCTGAGTCGATGATGTTCCCTTT
>NZ_DFRO01000009.1:0-14537 GCF_002381195.1 Acinetobacter sp. UBA3461
CGATCGTCATCATCATCGTCATCACGGTTACGACCACGGCCTCGACCATTTGAGCGGCCACGATCGTTATCATCATCGTCATCACGGCTGCGACCACGGCCTCGACCATTTGAGTGGCCACGATCGTCATCATCGTCGTCATCACGGCTGCGACCACGGCCACGACCGCTGGAACGACCACGATCGTCATCATCATCGTCATCACGGTTACGACCACGGCCTCGACCATTTGAGCGTCCACGATCGTCATCATCATCGTCGTCATCACGGTTGCGACCACGTCCACGACCACTTGAGCGACCACGATCGTCATCATCATCGTCGTCATCACGACTGCGGCCACGACCTCGACTGCTGGAACGACCGCGATCGTCATCATCATCGTCGTCATCACGGCTGCGGCCACGACCTCGACCGCTGGAATGACCGCGATCGTCATCGTCGTCATCACGGTTACGACCACGGCCACGACCACTTGAGCGACCGCGATCGTCATCATCGTCATCATAGCTGCTGCTGCGTCCTGAATGACTACGGCTACCAGCTTCACGGGCTTCTTCTGAGGTAAATTCATGTGCATTACCGCTTCGATGAGCCGCACGTCCTGCTTCTCTGGCTTCTTCAGAGCTAAATTCGTGAGCATTTCCACTGGCATGGGCAGCTCGACCGCCTTGACTTGCTATTTCTCGTTGTCTTTCGGAGTCCATACTTGCAAATCCGCGATTTGAAGTATCTGTATCATTATCATTATCTTGAGTTGCCATGTTTTCCTTCCTTTAAATTATTTTTTTCAGCAAAGGTTAATTTGCCTGTACTAAGGTAGGAGCTAAAAGTTAAATACAGAAGGGATATTATGTGACTGAATTTAAAAATAGTAATACCAGTTTTTATTTTTATTATTAGAAAATGAAGAGTTAGTTGTTAATCTGTATTTTTTAATTAGAGAGAACGACAATTCAATCTCATTGTTTTACGCATAAAAAATATAGAGAGAAGAAAAATAGGAGTTGTGTATATATTCTGAGATGTCTAACTATATATTTAAATTTACTAGGTTAAGTCTGTTAATTATTTTATTAAAATAATAAGCTCAGTTATAAATTTAAATAATTAATAAAATAGAAATAATAATATAAGAGATAATAAATAATTTTTTAGAAGGTGGATAATTTGATCTGCTTCAATAGTTCAATATCTTTCTGTTTCACTCGAGATAAATTGAAAGCCATCTGTTGATAAGAGTTTTTTATCAACTCTTTGATTGGAGAGGCATCGAGATTTGGCTCTTCCAATCTTATAATTTAATGTTTTTTATTCATATGCTAACCGGTGCGGATATAAGGGTAAATATCTCGTAGTATTTTTCTATATTCAATTTTCAGCTTAACTGTATACATCACTGCTCTCACTGAACGATTGGGTACAACTGACCTCATGGAGAGAGTGTGATTTTCAGATGCTATTGGGTGCAAGGTCATAAGCTTTGAATAATTTAAAGAAAAGCTGTGGATAATTTAAATATTATCCACAGCTTAGTGGAAAGTTGTGAATAAATTAAGATGAACAACTCACCATGACTTCTGGGACATCACTTGGTAAAGGGCCTAAATCTTCAGGCTGTTCGAGTTCTGATTGCTTGGTAAATGGCTGGCCAAGTAACTTGAACAGGCGATCTACTTCTGAGAAGTCATCTGCTTCAGCAAGCTCGATGGCTTTCTGGGCCATATGATTACGCAAAATATAATGTGGATTGGCTTTAGTCATTTGCGTATCCAGCTCAGTGGTATCTTGAAACTCGCGAATAGTTTTATACTGGCTCAAGAAACTTTCAAAAGCACGACGGTCTAAGCAATCATCCTTAATGACGTCATACTCTTTATTCTGCAAACGGATAAAGCCTTGCGTGTAGTCCAATTGCTCAGATTGCAAGATACGCAGGAACGCCATGGCACAATCAAAACTGTCTTTGTGAAAACCTGGCAAGCCCATTTTTTGATTTAGACCGAGTTTATAGTGCTCCAGAAAAGTCGGCTCGTAATGCTCTAAACAAGCTGCTAAATCCTGCTTCCATTGTTCCCTGTCATAGTCAGTAGGGCAAAGTGGTACAAGATTATTCAGCCATTGCCATAAATTCCAGTGGGCAATACTTGGTTGCTGTTGATAGGTATAACGCCCTTGATAATCCGAGTGGTTATTGATCCAGTTCGGGCGGAAACGCTCCATAAATCCATAAGGACCAAAGTCCAGTGTAGAACCGGTGATATTCAGGTTGTCGGTATTCATGACGCCATGAGCAAAGCCGACCAGTTGCCACTTCGCAATCATCACAGCCGTACGTTGAATGACTTTTGTTGCAAATGCCAGAATCGGCTGCTCTGCTTCAAGACATTCTGGATAATGCCACTCAATACATTTTTGGGCAAATTCACTTAAAAGATCAGGTTGATACTGATTAATCCATTCAAAATGACCAAAACGAATATGACACTCGGAAGTCCGTAGCATCATCGCGCCAGGTTCAAGTTTTTCACGCTGAATCCCTTGAGCAGAGGAGGTAAAACCAACAGCATTACTGGAAGCAATACCTAAACAGTTTAGGGCATGGCCTGCAAGATATTCACGAATAACTGAACGTAATACAGCACGACCATCGCCCATGCGGGAATATGGTGTAGATCCAGCACCTTTTAAATGTAGGTCAATAGTCTGATTATTTTTATCTAGAATTTGTGCAATCAATAGACCGCGTCCATCACCGAGCTGTCCCGCCCATTGGCCGAACTGATGCCCGGCATATACCATTGCGAGGGGTTCAAATTCAGCAAAAGTTTTCTGACCACTACAAATTTCCATCCATTCAGCTTTGTCCTGTTCCGACCACTGCAGCTGATCAGCCAAAGCCTCATTGAAATGACCTGCTTTAGGTCCTTTTAATGGAACCGGTTGTTGATGATGATAGAGGCGGGAAGAGAGCGTGTTATAACGGGCATTAAAGTGCATAGCAATCAGATTTAACGTATGTTTAGTTCACTATAACAAAGAATGATAACGAAAACTGTTGATCATTTTTGACCAGCTATAAATAAAAAATGCCCCGAATTCGGAGCATTTGTACAGGATCTAAATTATTCAGATACTGGCGTTTTTTTCAGGTTACGAACCAGTAAATTCAGAGTTTCACGGTGATGAGACAGGCGTTGCTCCACCAGCTGGAATTCCATCTTCAACTTGTCATCCATCTGATGGATTCTTTCAGCAACTGCTGCCTTTTTCACTTGAATTTCTTTTTCTTTTAGCTTAGCCCAGTCATTCAGGGTTTGTGTGAAAGCATCATATTCAAGAGCAATCTTGCTTTTGACATTGGCAATGTCTTCATTAACATCATGACCATACACGGCAAGATCTTGCTCGGCATATTTAAACTTCATTGCCAGCTCAGCTTTCTTGATGTTAAAGCTTGGAATACGGCGTAGGTTTTTTGCCAGACCCAGTTTAGAGCAGGTCCAGATCAACCATTTTGTTGGATCATACTGCCACCATTTCACCCCATTACGGTAATCGTACTGGAAAATGTGATGGTAATTATGATAACCCTCACCCCAGGTGGCAATTGCTAACCAGAAGTTATCACGTGCTGTATTTTCATCGGTATATGGACGTGAACCCCACATGTGACACAATGAGTTAATGAAGAAAGTCACGTGATGGCTCAGAATCAGACGAACTAGACCACCGAGTAACAATACACCCCAGACATCGCCTACTGCCCAGCCAATAGGAAGCAGAATCGCAGCATGCACAGCAATCACCAGCGGTACATAGTACTTGTGCTGGAACATTACGACTTTGTCATTCTGCAGGTCAGGTGCATTTTTGTAGTTCGGTTCTGCTGCCGGATAATCACGAAGCATCCAGCCCAGGTGCGCATACCAGAAACCATTGTTGATCGAGTATGGATCTTTTTCGACATCATCGACATGGCGGTGATGGGTACGGTGACCTGAGCCCCAGTATAAAATACTATTTTGTACAGCAAATGTACCCATGATCATCAAAATGATTTTTAGTGGTAAAGTCGCTTCATAAGCACGATGTGCCCAAAGACGATGGTAACCCGCTGTAATACCAAGACTACTAACGCCAAGTAAAACAAACATACTGATCCAGGCAGCAAGACTGAAATCATGGTGATACGCATACAACGGGATCGCAATGACAGCTACGATTGGCAATGCAACCAAAGCAAATACAGCGACCCAGTTAATTGGGGCTTGAGGTAGGGGAGCATTCATCTCCAACAGCACTCCTGGAACCTAGGAAGAAGATGTCTCTGAACCTAGGAAGGTATATCTAAAAGGCCAAATCCTCTAAGCTTTATAGGGGATTGAACTTATGCATATTAACATGGGCAATAGGGTGGCACTAGCTTTATTGCACAGGTGTATTGTACTTATGAGTAACAGAATAATTAAAACGAAATGTGACATTTTTAAGCTGTGATAAGGTGCAGTTTTTAACCACCAAAATTAAGAATTTGACCCGTTACGAAGCAGAAAATTTCTATTTAGTTCAGGCGTGTATCAGTATTAGTCATATAAATATAAGGTCGAAATAAATCGTTCTAAAAGTGTATCATCAGTCATGACCATCAGGTCCGTACTTTCATGGAAGCTCTTCATAATGAGTACACTGTTAATAAGATTAGATACAGATGTATAGCAATATGTTTACTCAGCTTTTCACTATCTGACAATTAAAAGAAAACCTCTTAAATCTAAGAGGTGGAGAAAACAAAAAATTTATTATCTTTAGAGTTGTTGCAGCATAAGTTTAGGATAATCAGTGATTAAACCTTGTACACCTAAATCACGTAATTCTTTGGCACGCTCAATATCGTTGACTGTCCATACACTGATATTCAGTTGGGCAGTTTGAGTTGCCTTAATCATTTCTTTGTTGGCCAATTCATTCATCCAGCCAATCTGACAACAACCCAGTTCAAGTGCCTGATCAATGGCTTTATGTTTTACATCAGTTTCAATCAATAAACCACGCTTAAACTGTGATTTTTGTTGTTGCAGTGCAGCATGAATTTTGGCATCAAAACTGGTGATAATAGCTGAATGTTCAAAGCCCTGGAGTTGTTGCTGTAATTCCAGGGTGATTTGTTCCGCGGCAGCTTCGGAAGCCACTTCTTTGATTTCGACTTCGATATGATCAAAGTTCTGAATGACATTTAAAGTCTGATTTAAAAGAGGAGTTGGTTCAACCTGATTCCATTCAGACCATTGTACGGCATGATTATATGGAGACAGTTCTTCACGGTTGCATTCATAGAGATGCTTTTGCTGGCCTGTGGTACGTACAAAATCATCATCATGCATAATAATCAAGACATTGTCTTTAAGTTGACGTACGTCAAACTCAACCGCGCGAATCCCGATTTCCTGAATATATTGAAATCCACCGAGGGTGTTTTCTGGTGCTTCCCCACGCGCACCACGATGGCCGATTATACGCATGTTGCGATAACCTGAAAAAATAAAGATAAATACATGATGTCGAATAATTATGACGGAACAATGACGATATTCTGCGCCATTGGAACTTTATTGCAAAGATCGTCGACGCAGATTTTTCTGTGGAGTTTAATAAGTTTTAGCGGTTTTATTGATCAATAGTTTCATTGATATTTTTCTGCCATAGTACTTCAGAACCACCTTCAGCACGTTGTAAGGTACGTGAAGCTACAAATAACCAGTCTGATAGGCGGTTAAGTAGTTGAAGTGAGGTTGCCTGAATATTCTGGTCACGACTATGTACAGACATGACACTGCGCTCAGCTCGACGGCAAACAGCGCGTGCCTGATGGGCATAGCTACAAGACAATGAACCTGCTGGCAAAATAAAGTCTTTCAGCATTGGTAAGGCTTCATTCATGCGGTCAATATCATTTTCTAAAAAATCAATAGATACCGGTTGAACCAAGTTAAAACCGGGAATACAGACCTCACCACCCAAATCAAACAACCAGTGCTGGATCAGGCTAAGTGATTTGTCCCAAGTCGCTTTATCTTCAATTGGACTTATGCTGATCTGGGAGCGTAATACACCAATGGTTGCGTTGAGTTCATCAACATCACCCAAAGCGGTGATACGTAAATCATCCTTGGCAACGCGTGAACCATCACCGAGACCTGTAGTTCCTGAATCGCCGGTACGGGTATAGATTTTACTTAAACGGTGGCCCATGTAATTTCCTTAAAATTTTGATATCTCAATTTAAAAAGGATAATGCCACAGGCATGACATTATCCTCAAAAGTATTTGTTCAAGCTGGATGAAATTAGTATTTGAAAGTTACACCGGCAGAGGCAAGGCGGCCGCCGTTGATGTAGTAACTGCCGCTACCATAAGCTGTACGATATTTGCTATCACCCACATTTTGAATATTAGCAAATAACTTCACAGCTTCATTAACGTTGTAATAACCATGCATATCAATATTGAAATGACCTGGAATACGGACATTATCGTATGCGCTATTATCAGAAGATGAGTTAGCAGTCAGGGTAGTAGAAAAACCAAAAGTTGGTTCCTGCCAACCAGTCGTAAATGCTGCTTTTTGACGAGGGCGACGGCTCAAATCTTCATTTGTGGAATCATCTTGGGCCCGTACATAATTGTATGTTGCATTCGCATAAAGATGTTCGCCAGCCCATTTCAGGTAAACTTCAGTACCCTCAAATGTCGCCTTGTCCAAGTTTTTAAATTTATAACCCGTTGCACCAGTCGCATCAATTAAATGATCTACTTGATTTCGATATAGGGAAATACCACTACTAAACCCATAAGTAAGTTTTTGATCTAAACCGATTTCATAAGAAATACTTTCTTCCGGTTTTAAATCCGGATTGCCAGATGAACTATATAGCTCATTCAATGTGGGTGAACGGAAAGCTGTACCGATATTTGTATAAATACTAGTTAGTGGCAGAATCTGATAGCGAACAGCAGCCTGTCCTATTGTATGAGTACCATATTGTTCATGATCTTCAATACGAAGGCCAACCTGTGTGTTTAAGCCAGAATGATTGTATTGGTGTTGAATGTAATAACCTTGAGAATCTACGTCGGTATCATATTTTTTGCCATATGATAAAACGTCACCTTTAATATTCTGGAAAGTGGAACCAAGTAAAATATTTTGGTGAGGGGTGATTTGCCATTTACCGTATAGTTCAGCTTCCTGAGTTTTACTTAATACATAATCAAGTTCGCCAAGGTAATTAGGATCATTTTGATACAGATCATCTTTGAACTGAGATAATCGTGCATTTAGTTCAATAGAAGGCTGGACTTGAATATGACCTTTCAGGTTAATAATTTCATTTTTGAAATCCTGATCGGTCAAAGCACCAAAATTATCATATTGGCTGTTGCCTTCATTTTGGCTGTAGTCTAAAGACAGACCGTAAGCATCTTTATCTACACCAATTTTGGCACTATAGCCTTTTTGTTCGAAAGCAGCTTTAGGGTTATTTTTAATTTCTTTAACTGCTGTTCCATCTGTTTCTAAGCGTTGACCACGGATTTGGGCATAAAGTCCGTCTTCGGCCAGATCAGCGCCTACCAATGATTTATAAGTTTTATTTTCGCCGATTTCTCCAGTAACAAATGCACTTGTTTTTTCAGGCGTTTTCGAAATGAGTTGTATCACACCACCAATAGCATCTGTTCCATAAAGTACAGATGCTGGGCCTTTGAGAATTTCAATTTGCTTGATATCGGTCGTATCAAGGAAAGGAATACTTGCAGCACCTGTAGTTGCGGTATTTAAGCGGACACCATCCCGTAGAACTAGCGTTTGAGTCGAGTTTGTACCCCGAAGAAAAATTGAGGATTGCTGTCCCAAGTCACCTAATTGGACAATATTTGCTGAAGCTTCTGATTTTAAAAGCTCAGGAAATGAGGCTATAGGAGATTGCTCAAGGACTTGTGGCTCAATAATCGAAATTCGCGCTGGCACATTTTCAATTTTTTCCTCAGAACGTGTAGCCGTAACGACAATCGTATCTAAAGCCATTTTCGCTACTCTTTGCTCTGCAGCATAAACAGAAGATGCGAAACCCAACGCAAGTGCGATCGAACCCGCTAAAGCAGCAGGCTGAAATTGAATAGTCATGATATGTGCTCCATACATTCACTCCCCGTGAATGATTGAGTTAAAGAACACAACAAGCAGGTATCCGGACTTAAATGTGCAGGGCCGTTGCCATGCTGCCAATCCACCTTCCCACATCTCTATATCATTATATGCAGTGGTGTAAACCTGAGGTTTAAACTGATTGACGTTTCATTTTTTACCGTTGCGGGGGCAGTGCTGGATTTACACCAGCTTCCCTAAAGCAGAAAGCTTTGACTTGTTGCAAGTTGAGCGCAGTATAAGTCGAGCATGTCATTTAAACAATCTGAATAAATAAATATCAGATCGAACTTTACGCAAGCTATAAAAATTGCTTTACAATGATTTGCTCAATTTTATAGATCGGCTATGACATTGAGGAAATTTTCGAGCCAAATCAATATGCGAACCCGTGCCAAAATTTGTGGAATTACCCGAGTTGAAGATGTACATGCTGTAGTCAATGCAGGCTGTGATGCGATTGGATTTGTATTTTATCCGCCGAGTCCGCGTAGTGTGACTTTAGCGCAGGCTGAAATACTGATTCAGACAGTTCCTGCCTATGTACAGGCAGTGGGATTATTCGTAAATAGCAGTGCCGATGAAATTCAGACTATTTTAAAAACTGTGCCGCTGGATATCCTGCAATTTCATGGTGATGAAACACCAGAGCAGTGTCAGTCGATTGCCAGACAGGTTGGACGCCGTTGGTACAAAGCCATTCAGGTCAAACCCGGTCTGGATGTAGTAGCTGAAATTCAAAAATATCAGGATGCAGGCGCAAGTGCAGTATTGTTAGACGCATGGCATCCAGATTTAAAAGGTGGAACTGGGCATAGTTTTGACTGGACCACTTTCCCTAAACTCAATATTCCTTTGATCTTGGCAGGGGGATTAAATCCTGACAATATCGAACAGGCAATTCTCACCACACATGCGTATGCGGTGGATGTGAGCGGCGGTGTCGAGTCCGCAAAAGGTATTAAAGACCAACAACTCATCGAACGCTTTATGCAAGGAGTCCTACGTGGATCAGCAAAATAATGTGATTGACTATACCCAATTCCCTGATGCAAAAGGGCATTTCGGTATTCATGGCGGGCGTTTTGTGTCAGAAACTCTTATGGCAGCTCTGGAAGACTTGGAGAAGCTGTATTTCCGTATGAAAAATGACGAACAGTTTTTGGCAGAATTCGACCGTGACCTCGCTTACTACGTAGGTCGTCCAAGTCCGCTTTATCATGCTGAACGATGGTCGAAAGAGTTGGGTGGTGCGCAAATTTACTTGAAACGTGAAGACTTGAACCATACAGGTTCGCATAAAGTAAATAACACGATTGGTCAGGCGCTGCTGGCAAAACTGTCTGGTAAAAAACGTATTATTGCGGAAACTGGTGCAGGTCAGCATGGCGTTGCAACAGCAACCATCGCAGCACGTTTGGGTCTTGAATGTGTTGTATATATGGGCGCAGATGATGTAAAACGTCAGGCCATGAACGTGTATCGTATGCGTTTGTTGGGTGCAAAAGTTGTTGCAGTAGAAAGTGGCTCTAAAACTTTGAAAGATGCCATGAACGAAGCAATGCGCGATTGGGTGACAAATGTTGATACTACATATTATGCAATCGGGACGGTAGCAGGCCCACACCCGTATCCGCAACTGGTTCGTGATTTCCAATCGATTATTGGTCGTGAAGCACGCCGTCAGATTCTGGAACAGGCGGGTCGTCTTCCGGATGCTCTGGTTGCTTGTGTCGGTGGCGGTTCAAATGCGATGGGTTTGTTCTATCCATTCCTGAATGATCAAGATGTGAAAATGTATGGCGTTGAAGCAGCAGGTCATGGTATCGAAAGTGGTAAGCATTCTGCACCATTGAATGCTGGTCATGTCGGTGTGCTACACGGTAACCGTACTTATCTGATGTCTGACGAACAAGGTCAGATTATCGAAACGCATTCGATTTCTGCGGGTCTGGATTATCCGGGTGTTGGACCGGAACACAGCTTCCTGAAAGATATGGATCGCGTGAAATACGTACCGATCAATGATGAAGAAGCATTACAAGGTTTCCGTGATCTTACCAAGATCGAAGGTATTATTCCTGCGCTAGAAAGCTCACATGCGATGGCATACGTAACCAAACTTGCTCCAACGATGTCTAAAGACCAGATCATCATTGCCACTGTTTCAGGTCGTGGTGATAAAGACTTGATGACCGTTGCAGGTATTGATGGCGTGGAAATGGTTGAGATGTAAATAATCTCCCTAACCCTTTTTACGAAAGAGGAGGGTGGGGAGGATTTAAAAATCGTATTCAAGCAATTGAGTGCGATTTTTTATTTTTAAAAAGATGGAATATTTTCCAGAAATTTGAATCGTGAATCAGCGACATGGATGTCCCCCGTATTTCTGTGAGACAGGAAAGTAGCATCAGAAATACAAAATAGTTTTGTTACTTTTGCCAAAACAAAAGTAAGGATTTACTAAAGAATCAATATGCAGACTTATAATGAAAATGGGTGTGTGAGAAACATGCTTCAAAAACTTTTCTTCAGGTAGATATTATTCTGGAAAAGCCCAAAGTAACCAAAGGCTTTTTAATCAGCAGACATTACATCCTGATAATGCTGCTCAATAACCGACATCCATGTCGCAAAAAATGTCTCTTATACAGATAACTAAAATTTTGGATCCTCCGAAAAAGAATAAGATTCAAATGAAATCAAATTCTTGCTAGTAATTTGGCGATAAACGGTAGAAAAATTTCCTTATCAAGACTAAGGAATTAGCATAATATTGAACACGGCTGTATAAACTCTCCGACTTAGATGGAATGCCTTATATGGATTTAATTCAGGCAAATGGACAACCCCGTTACGGACGTTTCAAAGAAATTCCCAAAAGTATTGATTACAACGCTTACCAGTACAAAACTCCTTATGGCCAGATTGTTGCCGGCTGGCGTAAGCATCTTAAATACAAAAAATTCAAATTCTGTAGCATTCAGCATGAACACTACAGTATTGGCGTGGCGATCGCTGATATTGCCTGGGCAGGGCATGGTTTCTTCTATATCTATGATCATCAGACCAATGAAGTGCGGGAATGGAATGCGATCAATTTTCTGTCACGTCACACTGTTTTAGATGAACAGCCGCTGTTTAATCATAGTTATTTTCATAAATCTCCATACCAGATTGAAATTCAGCATGCCAATGGTGTGCGTTATATCACTGTGACCAAATATGGAGATATAAAGCTGAGTGCCCGGATTTTCTGTGCCGGAACAGATCCACTCAGTATGTGTAGTCCAACAGGTATTAATGGCTGGACTTATACCCAGAAATTAACGACTTTGGGCTGTGAAGGACATTTTGTTAACAAACAAGGGCAGACCATCCAGTTTAATGAACGTACCTTTGCTTCACTGGATGATACCTGTGGTTTTCTGCGTCCCGAAACAGCATGGTTCTGGTTATCCTGTAATTTCTGGGATACTAGGCAGAACCGGATTGGAATTAATCTTGCATCAGGCGTGAATGAAAGCTTTGGCAATGAAAACTGTTTATGGGTCAACGGCAAGATTTATGCCTTGACCGACGTGCTGTTTCAGCAGGAGTCAGAAAATCAGTGGAGTATACACTCACTGGATGAGAAGCTAAATTTGCGTGTGACTACGGGCTGGCGCCGTTATGAAAATCTGAATCTGCGTCTGGTCGGTAGCCAGTTTAGCCAATGGCAGGCACGAGTATCCGGGACCATTCAGCAGGATGATCAGGAATATGTATTGCTAGATGAATATGCTTTGCTCGAACAGCACTATGCCAAATGGTAATCATCAGCAAGAAAAAAGCCTTTAGTTAAAGGCTTTTTTCTTTTATTTTTTAGTCTTTAGCTGCTCGCCAGAATGCTTCACCCGCCTGAATTGGATCATCGGTTTCACTCAGTGTTTTTACCCAGACATCGTATTGAGCAATCACGGGATGCTGGCTAGGATGGAAATCCTTTTTAAACCAGTCACGATACTGTTTGCCCATACGGGTCAGCTTGCCTTTTCTGCCAAAGAACCATGGCAGGCCGCGAATATTCATCTGCAGACGTTGGCGTGGCGTAAAGCCGTCATGCTTTAACATCACATTGGCCCGATAAATGGTAAAGCCGATCATCAATATACTGGTCCATGCTAAGGTGAACTTTCGTAGATTTTCTGGTACATCACCCACTTGTTTCATCACATCAAAAGCAACATCACGGTGTTCCATTTCCTCGATTGCATGCCAGGCAAATAGAGCTCGCACATAAGGATGCGCTTCTTTCAAGGTGTCTTTATAAGCATAGAAGGTTTCGGCCATCAGCGCAGTCATATGCTCAGCCGCAGCGGTCATGGCAATGTTGTATTGAGGTGGGCGTTTTTCCAGTTCGAATTTAAAAATTCTGTTTAAACGCTGAATGAACTGATCTACTGGCATACCTTGCTGTTTCATGATCTGGTTCATCTTTTCATGCGCAATACCGTGTTGTGCTTCCTGACGAATAAAGTCTGCTACACGTTTTTGCAGGTCAGGATCGGTAATTTTGTCGCGGAACAGGCGTACGCTTTGAATGAAGTAGCGTTCACCATCCGGGAAAGTCAGGCTCAAGGCGTCAAACATACGGGTTAGGAAAGGATCACCGCCAAACCAGAAGCGAGGAATTTCATCAAGTTTAAAGTCAAGATTGGTGCGAACCACCGGCTGTACAGTTGTTTTTAATGGTGCATTCATCTTTTGTCATTCTTGTTGATGTCGATGCTGACAGTATGTCGACCATTACACAAATTGTTTTGACAGTTATTGCCAATTTTTATACATTTTACGCCAAATGAAAATAAAACTTGTCAAATTGCTGCACTCATAGAGAATTACACATGCAGGACATAAGAATATCAAATGGTTATATTCAACTGTGGGCTACGCATCTGCGCAGTCTGAATATAGAACCCCTGCAGGCTGATTTTCTTGAAGATCTAAATACTCCACTGCGCCATTTAATTGACCAGCCTTTTGATACTGAAGTTCCTCTTGAGTTATTAAACACCGTTATTGAAAGGACCCAAACGTATCTGCATTGCCCGCAATTAATTTTTGAAATTGTCCAGTCTATTCGTCCGGAGCATTTTGGGGTATTGGGTTATATGGCCTCGAAAAGTAGCAGTATTTCCGAGATGATCGGTTATATCATGCGTTTTCAACGGCTAGTAGTGGATGGTAGTGAGTTTGTCCCTCTGCAGATAAAACAGCATGAACAAAGTATTGAACTGTACTGGGATTTTCTGCATGAGAAATATCAGTTGCTGAATGAATTAACGATTGCAGCGATGGTGCAACTGGGTCGTTATATTTTACAGGATCATCCGCTGGTATTACGTTGTGTTCGGTTAGCTCATGCACCGTTGATGGCGCAACGGCATTATCAGAAATTTTTTGGCGTGGACGTGCGTTTTTCTCAGGCCTATTATAGTTTTGAGCTGGACTTACAAGACTTACAATTCAAGTCAGAACAGGCTGATCCGATGCTGTTACAGCTGCTCGTCCGCCAGGCTGAAGAAGCCATTGCTACCAGGTCTTCAAATGAATCAATATTACAGCAGGCACGAAAAATTATTGCTGATCAGCTACGTACTGAATATCGAGCAATTAAAATTGAGCAACTGGCACAGCAGTTATGGATGTCATCACGCAGTTTGCAGCGTTATTTAAGCGAGCAGGGCAGTTCCTTTAAAAGGTTGCTGGAACAGGAGCGAATGAAACGCTGTGAGATGTTATTACAGCAGGGACTTAGCCTGAATGAAATTGCTCAGCAGCTGGATTATTCTGATCAATCTGCATTGGCGCGTGCCTATAAGGCAGCAACAGGACAAACACTTTTACAGGCACGAAAACTCTTCAAAACAAAGGAAGAAAAATAGAAATAAAAAAGCGACCCATAAGGATCGCTGATTTTTACTTTTACTGCTTAAGCATTTGCTTTGAGTCGGGGAAACCTAAACGCAATTGCCAGTACTGCAAAGATCGCCAGAATCCAGCAATAATAAACGCCACCAATCAATTCTACCGGAGACAGCTTGGCAATCGAACAGGCCAGCAATAGCTGTGCGCCGTAAGGAATCAGACCTTGAACTACGCAAGAGAAAATATCCATCAAGGCAGCAGATCGTTTTGGATCAACGCCATATTCTTTTGCTACTTCACGTGCCATATCACCAGACAAGATGATCGCCACGGTATTATTGGCCACAAACAGGTTCGAGAAAATTACCAGAAAACTGATACCAATTTCACCGGCACGTTGACGGCCAACTTTAAATAAACG
>NZ_DFRO01000009.1:14751-28842 GCF_002381195.1 Acinetobacter sp. UBA3461
ACAGCCAGAACGTGTAAACGGCTAAAGGCCAAGACAAAAACCGCAATATAAGGCAGGACTAATAGCCAGTTAAACTCCTTATATTCTACGCCGCTTGTTGTGCTGGTGTGAAAGAAATAAATCGCAATAGTGACAATTGACGCAGGCACCGCAATCCAGACATTGACCCGGAACTTGTCCCGTAGCTGGACTTTCTGGCTGCTGGTCGCTGCAATCGTAGTATCCGAGATCATCGACAGGTTATCACCAAACATTGCACCGCCGACGACCGCACCAATGGCATGAATCACGGTAATATCCGTGGCTTGAGTAAAGCCAAAGGCAATCGGTGCACAGGCAGCAATCGTCCCCATTGAGGTACCCATTGCGGTGGCAATGAATGCCGAAATAATAAATAGCATCGGCAAGACAAATTCTGGTGGAATCACCGATAGACCCATTTGCACGGTGGCATCGACACTGCCAATGGCACTGCTGACACTGGCAAATGCCCCCGCCAGCATAAACACCATGAACATCAGAATCAGGTTAGGATGGCTGGCACCCTTAAGAAATTCTTCAATGCCCTGGTTGAGTTTGCCGCGATACACTAATGCAGCCAAGATAATCGCAGGCAGGGCAGCAACAGGCGCTTTCACCTGATAGAACGCGAACTCGGTTCCAATCATGGTGTGATAAATCCCGCTGCCTAAAAAGATTGTTAAAAATACAATAAGCGGCAACAGTGCAATGGCCCGTGCCTGCACTGTAGCTTCTGAATCAGTCTGCATAGGAGATAGAAAAGTAAAAAAGTGCGCGTAGTATAAAGCAGGTTTTGCAATTTCAGAAAACTTTAAATATATGCGCTAACACCTGTGTTTTTATTCAATTTTTAGTGATAAAAATAAGTTTATCTAAACATTCAATATTTTACATAATAGCGAAATTAGTCATCTTTGATCATTGAGAAAAAAATCAAAATATTCGTAAATACTGTCTTTCGGGTTGTTCTGAAATTTTCGCGCAGGAAATGAAATACAATACCGCTTCGCTGTGTACTGTTCAATGAACAAAAAATAGCGTTACAATGCGGTGTCTTGTATTTCTACAATAGTCAACGCTTCAAGTTTGAAAACACGTTAAGGAACGCACAACCCTATGTCACGTTTAGCCACACGATTTGGACAACTTAAATCTCAACAGCGTAAAGCTTTAGTTTCTTATGTTATGGCTGGTGACCCGCATCCTGAGGTGACTGTACCTCTGCTCCATCAAATGGTAGATGCCGGTGTCGATGTGATTGAACTGGGTCTTCCATTTTCAGATCCGATGGCTGATGGTCCCGTTATTGCACTTGCTGCTGAACGCGCACTTGCAGGCGGAACCAATACCCTGAATGCTCTGGAAATGGTGAAAGAGTTTCGTCAGAAAGATAACGAAACTCCAGTGGTTCTGATGGGTTATTTAAACCCTGTTGAAGTGATTGGCTATGAAAAGTTCGTGGCTTATGCTCATGAATGTGGAGTCGATGGTGTACTTTTAGTGGATTTGCCACCTGAAGAAGCAGATGATTTGAAAATCGTATTGCAAAAATACGAGATGGATCAAATCTTCCTGCTGGCGCCAACTTCAACCGATGCCCGTATTCAGCACGTGGTAAAACAGGCCAGCGGCTTTATTTACTATGTGTCACTAAAAGGGGTGACCGGTGCAGCAACTTTAGATGTATCTGAAGCTGCCGCTCGCATTCAGAAAATTAAGACCGAGACAGATGTTCCTGTTGGCGTTGGTTTTGGTATCAGTGATGCTGCATCTGCGAAAGCGATGGGTGTTGCTGCCGATGCAGTGATTGTAGGAAGTGCGTTCGTGAAGCAGTTTGCAACGCTCGCGCCAGAACAAGCCGTTGTCGAAACGGTGAATAAAGTCAAGGAGCTTCGAGCAGCGCTCGATGAGTTAGTATGAGTCAACCAGTCAAATCAGGCAAAATTCTGAGCCCATCGACCCCATGGACGGAACGTACAGTTCCAGGTATTGATGTTCCTGATGAGCAAACCGCGCTTAAGGCGACGTTTACTGAGCCAACGATTGAGTGCCCAGAATGTCATGCTTTGGTGACACGTACCGCGATGTCATTTAATGCCTATGTTTGTCCACAATGTGATGAACATCTGAGAATGAAGGCACGTGACCGTCTGAACTGGTTCTTTGACCAGGTACAGACAGAAATGGGTCAGGAATTTAAGGCAAAAGATCCATTAAAATTTGTCGACAGCAAAGCCTATCCAGACCGCATGTCAGAAGCGCAGAAAAAAACTGGCGAAACTGAAGCCTTAGTTGTGATGCAAGGTCAGCTGAAAGGCGTAGCAATGATTGCAACTGCTTTTGAATTTGATTTCATGGGCGGTTCAATGGGTACTGTGGTGGGTGACCGTTTTGTGCAAGCTGCTGAACGTGCGATTGAACTGCAACAACCATTGATCTGTTTTGCCGCTTCAGGTGGAGCACGTATGCAGGAAGGCATGTTGTCTTTGATGCAGATGGCTCGTACATCAGCTGCAATCCAGCGTCTGAAAGAAGCAGGTCTGCCATACGTAGTCGTGCTTACCCATCCGGTTTATGGTGGTGTAACCGCATCTCTGGCTATGTTAGGTGATGTGCATATTGCTGAACCGAAAGCAATGATCGGTTTTGCGGGTAAACGTGTCATCGAACAAACAGTACGTGAAAAGCTGGAAGAACCTTTCCAACGTGCAGAATATTTGCTTGATCATGGTGTGATCGACCAAATTGTTCACCGTCACGCATTACGTGATACAGTCTATCGTATTGTCACGAAATTGATGAATTTACCTTGAACACAGCAGCACCTTTAGCAACAGATTCTTTAGATACATGGCTCGATTATTGGAGCCATGTTCACGTTACGGGTATTGATTTAGGTCTGGAGCGGGTCATTCCAGTCGCTGAAAAGCTGGGCGTTACACAACCTGAAGCCCAAGTGCTGACCGTTGCTGGAACCAATGGCAAAGGTTCGACCACGACCACCCTGGCCGCCATTCTAAATGCACAAGGTTTGAAGGTGGGTCTGTATCAATCCCCGCATGTGTATCGCTTTAATGAGCGTGTCAAACTACGCGGTATTGAAGTTGAAGATCAGTTGCTGGTAGATGCTTTTATTGAAGTTGATCAGGCTCGCCGCGAATGTGGTTTGAGCCTGTCTTTCTTTGAAGCAACCACACTCGCTGCCTTTGTTATTTTTAAAAATGAAGCGTGTGATGTATGGGTGCTGGAAGTAGGGTTGGGTGGTCGTCTGGACGTGGTCAATGTCGTCAATCCAGACGTTGCAGTGATTACCAATATTGGTCTGGACCATACCGACTGGCTCGGTGATACCATTGAAAAAATTGCCTTTGAAAAAGCCGGCATTATCCGTCCAAATATTCCGGTGGTTTTTGGCGGACAGCAGGACATTCCTCAAGCGATTTTAGATAAGGCAGCCGAATGTACAGCGCCGTTGTATGCTATCAATCGTGATTATTTTTATGAAGCCTTTGAAGATGGTGAATCCTGGGGTTTTGCATCTTCCGGGACAACACTGAAACTTCCGACAGGTTCATTGGCACTGGATAATATCTCGACAGCTGTTGCAGCAATTTTGGTGAGTGGTCTGGAAGTCAGTCAGGAAGCCATTGCACAAGGAATTCAGACGGCAGAATTGCCAGGTCGTTTTGAGATTCGTGAAATTGCAAATAAAACTGTGATATTTGATGCCGGGCATAATCCGCATGGAGTCGAATTCCTGTTAAAACAGTTGCGTCACTATTTAAATCATCATTCACAGATTTCGGAAGTAGTCTGTGTCTTTTCGATGTTAGGTGATAAAGATATAAATTCTGTAGTCGGGTTATTGAAAGACAGTATCCGATTATGGAAAATTGCACCGTTAAATGTTCCACGTGCAGCAGAGCTATCGGTATTGACTGATGCTTTAGCTGGGCAAGCGGTGGAAACCTATAACAATGTTAAATTAGCTTTTCAATCAGCGCTGGATGAAACGAATAATAATCAGCTGATCTTGGTGTGTGGTTCATTTCATACGTTAGAAGCGGTATGGGAGTATTTGGAAGAATGTCAATGAATAACAAACAACGCTGGATGGGAGGCGTTGTTTTATTAGGTGGTGGTGTTTTATTGGCAGCATTACTCCTGAAAGGCAAAGCAGAAATTGATCATCATAGTGTGAATGTGCCGGAACAGCCGGCTCAGGTAGAAAGTCGGGATGTAGGTGGTCCGAGTTCATTGACGGTAGATGTTGAAACTGAAAAACGTCTTCTGGAGCAGCAGCGCCGTGACCGTGAAAAGGCCGTAGCTGAGCAGGAAGCACGTGCAGCAGAATTCCTGGCGATGCAACAGCAGGCTGAAGCGGATGCAGCACGTAAGGCTGCTGAAGAATATGCTGCCCTAAATGCACACCGTATGGGCCAGCAAAGCTCAGACAATATTCCGCCAGAACTGGTAGAAGATGAACAGGCCAAACAGAAACGTTTAGCCGAAGACAAAGCGGCCGCGCAAAAAAGGCTTGAGCAGCAGAATTTAACCCAGCAGCAACATTCTTCTGATGCTGTGAAGAAAGAAGCTGAGCGTAAAGCTGCAGAGGAAAAGCGCAAGGCAGAAGAGCGTAAAGCGGCTGAGAAGAAAGAGGCTGAGCGCAAGGCTGCTGAAGAAAAACGTAAGGCGGAAGAAAAGCGTAAAGCCGAACAGCAGAAAGCAGAAGAACAGCGTAAAGCGGCTGAGAAGAAAGAGGCTGAACAAAAAACTGCCGAAGAGAAACGTAAGGCTGAGGAAAAACGTAAAGCTGAAGAAGCCAAGAAAAAGGCTGAAGCTGAAAAAGCACGTAAGTTGCTGGAAGGCGAAGATGACAAGCAGTGGATGGTTCAGGTGGCACTGGCTGCCAATGAAGCCAATGCTGATGCGATTGCAGCAAAACTGCGTGCCAAAGGCTATAAGGTGACCAAGAGCCCAACCTCAAAAGGAATACGGATTATGGTGGGTCCATCGAAAGACCGTGAAGCAGCTGATGCGATCCGTAAGAAAATCGCCTCTGATGCCAGTCTGAACATGAAATCAGCCTGGGTTAACGATTGGGTGCCTTTAGATAAACGTTAATTTAAGTCTGCTTTAAACAGATGGATCCGTGAGTTGCTCTCGGATCCATTTTACATTTTCAGGGGTAAATAATTTTTCAATATTACGCCAGATACTGTGAAAACCATAACCGCCATGTTTCATTTCTGTTACCGCATCATCAATACTCCAATTCTGAAAAATAATCCGGTACATGGCTACACTGGCACCGGTACGATCAGAACCGTGATAGCAGTGTAATAATACCTTTTCATTATTTTGCCGTGCCTGCTGAATCAGCTGCATCACCTTGAGTAAATCTTCACTTTGCATAGCCCAGGTATGAATGGGTATATGTCTCAGCTTTAGATTTTCATTGTCGAGTATTTCCGAATCTTTATCACGTGAACGCAGGTTAATGACCACATCAATGTCATACTGTTTCAACAAAGGCTTCAGTTCATGGCTGGGCTGTTCACTGCGATAGAGTTCATTACTAATCTGATAGAAATTATATTGTTGATGAATTTCCTGTCCCCAATGCGCAGGACGCTGATATTCTGGCAAGGCAGGTGTAGTCATACAGCCAGCTAAGGCAAAGATAGAAACAATAACAAACGAATAATAATTTTTCATGGTGCTCTGAATTGTAGTTTTAATCACTATTTTAAACAGAATAAAACTTTTCACAAAGAAAAAGCCTGTCTGAAGACAGGCTTAATAGGAAGCTTGATAACCCGGCTCATCAATAGGTTTTAATCACAACATGGAAATGAATATTTATGATTTTGACTATTTGCTTTCCATGGTGGAGAGTTGATTACAGCTTAATTTTAAATTAATGAGAAACTCGGCTTTAGTTTACCGCTTGAAGCATGGCTTCTCGTCTCGCGCTCGAGTGAAGTAGTACTTCACTTATCCTTTTACTACGCGCTTCGCTTGTCTTGCGAAAAACTAAAGCAGCGCTTTAGTTTTAACTCGAAGCATAGCTTCTCATCTTGCGTTCGGGCAAGGCAGTGCCTTGCTGATCCTCACTCAGGCTGGGGCGTTAAACGCAGGTAAGGAGTTACTGCCTTATAACCTTTAGGGAAGCGCTGTTTGATTTCTTCCTCGTCTTTCAATGAAGGAACAATCACTACATCATCGCCCTGTTGCCAGTTTGCAGGTGTTGCCACTTTATGGTTATCAGTCAACTGAAGTGAATCAACTACACGTAGAATTTCGTGGAAGTTACGACCAGTCGATGCGGGGTAAGTGATGATCAGACGCACTTTCTTGTTCGGATCAATGATCACCAGAGAACGTACGGTCAGTGTTTCACTGGCATTCGGATGAATGAAATCATATAGAGTAGATACCTTACGGTCCTGATCTGCAATGATCGGAAAATTCACGCTGGTATTTTGAGTTTCATTAATGTCTTTGATCCAGCCATGATGTGAATCCACATCATCTACGGATAAGGCGATAGCTTTTACACCACGCTTTTCAAATTCATCTTTAAGCTTTGCGGTAAAGCCAAGTTCAGTGGTACATACTGGCGTATAATCCGCTGGATGCGAGAACAGAATGCCCCAGCTATCACCTAAAAAGTCATAGAAATTAATTAGACCTTCGCTTGATTGTTGTTCAAAGTTCGGTGCGGTATCGCCTAAACGTAAAGTCATGATATGTGCCTCAAAATTCTGTTATTGGTTTGGATAAAACTAATATGAACCAGTTTTTTTATAATTAAAAATAGTGTTTTTAGCTTTTCTTATGAGCAAAAGTGCATAAAGATAAAATCCATCTATCTGCTTTTGAATCAAACAGCCATGCATTTTACTATATTGCGTGTTCAAAATTTGCTACATTACGTTGCCTTAGATCTCCGGGCTGGAAGCTGGAATAAGGTTTTTTTATTAAAACCCTTGTAGTTCAAATTTCTAGCACCATAATAAACGACTAAGAACATATTCATTTGACAAGCAAGATTTAGAGAGTCTATTCATGTTGGCAAGTCTGATCGGAGGAATCTTCGGTACCAAAAATGAGCGCGAACTCAAACGCATGCGTAAAATCGTAGACAAGATTAATGCGCTCGAGCCGACGATATCAGCCCTAAGCGATGCAGACTTATCTGCAAAAACTGAAGAATTCAAACAACGATATAATAACGGCGAAAGTCTAGATAAATTACTCCCTGAAGCGTTTGCGGTCTGCCGTGAAGCAGGTAAACGTATTATGGGAATGCGTCATTACGACGTACAGCTGATCGGTGGTATTACCCTGCATGAAGGCAAAATTGCCGAGATGCGTACCGGTGAAGGTAAAACCCTAATGGGTACCTTGGCCTGTTATCTGAATGCTTTAAGTGGTCAGGGCGTACATGTCATTACTGTGAACGATTACCTGGCACAGCGTGATGCTGAGTTAAACCGTCCATTATTCGAATTCTTGGGTTTGAGCATTGGTATCATTTACTCCATGCAAAACCCGGCAGAAAAAGCTGAAGCTTATAAAGCCGATATCACGTACGGTACCAATAACGAATTCGGTTTTGACTATCTGCGTGACAACATGGTGTTCTCGCTGGCAGAGAAAAAGCAGCGTGGTCTGACTTATGCGATTATCGATGAGGTCGATTCGATCCTGATCGATGAAGCACGTACACCATTGATCATTTCTGGTCAAAGTGAAGACTCTTCTCAGCTTTATTCTGCAATCAATAGCATTCCACCAAAATTACATCCGCAAAAAGAAGAGAAAGTGCCGGATGGCGGTCATTTCTGGATTGATGAAAAACAGCGTTCTGTAGAAATCACCGAAACCGGTTTTGAATTTGTTGAAAATGAACTGATTTCTATGGGTTTGCTAGCTGAAGGCGAGAGTCTGTATTCAGCATCTAACCTGAATCTTGTGCATCACGTGACTGCGGCAATTCGTGCGCATTACCTGTATCAACGCAATGTGCATTACATCATCCATGAAGGTGAAGTCATCATTGTTGATGAGAACACTGGTCGTACCATGCCGGGCCGTCGCTGGTCTGAAGGTCTGCATCAAGCAGTAGAAGCGAAAGAGGGCCTGGAAATCCAGCCTGAAAACCAGACGCTTGCAACGACAACTTTCCAGAACTATTTCCGTCTTTATAAAAAACTGTCTGGTATGACCGGTACAGCGGATACTGAAGCTGCGGAAATGAAAGAAATTTATGGTCTGGATGTGGTGCTAATTCCAACCCACCGTCCAATGATCCGCAATGACCAGAATGACTTGATCTACCTGAATCGTGAAGGTAAATACAACGCCATTATTCAGGAGATTCAACGTGTTCATGAAGCTGGTGTAGCACCGATTCTAATTGGTACTGCAACTATCGAAGCTTCTGAAATTCTTTCTGACAAATTGCGAGAAGCGGGCATTCAGCACGAAGTTCTGAATGCAAAACAGCACGAACGTGAAGCAGATATTATTGCCCAAGCTGGTGCACCACGTGCAGTAACCATTGCCACAAACATGGCAGGTCGTGGTACCGATATTTTGCTGGGCGGTAACTGGAAAGCCAAACTCGCTAAAATTGAAAATCCAACAGCTGAAGATGAAGCTCGCTTGAAAGCTGAATGGGAAGAGAACCATGAAGCCGTATTGGCATCAGGTGGCTTGCATATTATTGGTTCTGAGCGTCACGAATCGCGTCGTATCGATAACCAGTTGCGTGGTCGTGCTGGTCGTCAAGGCGACCCGGGTGTATCCCGTTTCTATCTGTCACTTGAAGATGACTTGATGCGTATCTTCGCAGGTGACCGTATCATTGCCATGATGCGTGCCATGGGTCTGCAAGAAGATGAAGCGATTGAGCACAAGATGGTATCGCGCTCAATTGAAAATGCGCAGCGTAAAGTTGAAGCGCGTAACTTCGATATTCGTAAGAACCTGTTGAAATACGATGACGTAAATAACGAACAGCGTAAGATCATTTATTCTCAACGTGATGATATTCTGGCTGAAAGCTCTTTACAAGATTACATCGAAGAAATGATCCGCGATGTCATGAAAGGCATGATTGCGAACTATGTTCCGCCAGAATCTATTCATGACCAGTGGGATATTGAAGGTCTAGAACAGGCATTGAAAGAAGACCTGAACTTCGAATTACCAATAGGTCAATGGTTAGAACAGGACCGTCGTCTGGATGAAGAAGGTCTGGTTGAACGTATTACCGATGAAGTGATTAATCGCTACCGCGAACGTCGTGAACAGATGGGTGCTGAATCTGCAGCAACTTTGGAACGTCACTTCCTGTTGAATTCTCTGGATCGTCATTGGAAAGAGCATCTGGCTGCGATGGATTACCTGCGTCAAGGTATTCATCTACGTGGTTATGCACAGAAAAATCCGGAACAGGAATACAAGAAAGAAGCGTACAACCTGTTTGTGAATATGCTGGGTGTGATCAAATCTGATGTGGTGATGGACCTGTCCCGTATCCATGTACCAACTGCTGAAGAACTGGCTGAGATGGAAGCACAGCAACAGGCTCAGGCTGAAGCAATGCGTATCCAGTTGTCTCATCAGGAATTTGACAGTCTGCTGGAAGATGGGGAAGAAGATCATACCCTGCAAAATGCCAATACAACTTCAGTTGCACCGGTATTTGAAGCGCCTGCAAGCCGTAATGCACCGTGTCCATGTGGTTCAGGTCTGAAATACAAACAGTGTCACGGTAAAATTTAAGTGATATAAAAAAATCAGAGCTCCAGGGCTCTGATTTTTTTATGTGAAAAAGTTTTTCAAAAGCACATTTTGAATTGCAGTCCATAACATTAAGTGTTATTTAGTTGCTCATTGGACATCAAATTGCGGACAGACAATGAAAAAAGTATTAAAACCGTTGATGATTGCTGCTTTGGCAATCCCTACATTGAGTTTTGCAGCTTCAGAAACCACAACTGTAGATAAAGTCAAACAAGCCATTGGCCCAACGACTGCACCTGTTCAGGTAGATGCAAGCGGTCAGGTGACTGTGGAAAGCCCTCGTACAGGTATCCGTTATACCTTTGCCAATCCGAACCGTCCGATCGTACTGCAAACTGCTGCAATTACTGCTGCCAATGCAGCTAATGCTGATCGTATTGTGGCGTCTAATCCGGCATTGTCTGCGACTAGTCAGCAACAGGCGAAACAAGCATTGCTAAATGAAGCTGCCCAGCTGGCAAAAAACTAAGTTTTGCTGAGCTTAATAAAACCAGTCACTATGACTGGTTTTTTATTGTGAAAAACCATAAGAAAAGTGAGCGTCTATCAGGCTTTGGCTCGATTTTTTGTCTCAGATCAACTAAGCTGTATTTTTCTAAAACTTCAATATTGGACATTTTAAAATGGCAGTTGGTGACGTATCTATGCCACAGATGCATGTGGTGAAAGGGGTAAAAATTGGTTCGGCAGAAGCGTATGTGCGCTATCAGAACCGACGTGACCTGGTGATATTTGAACTGGCTGAAGGCTCCAATGTTGCAGGTGTATTTACCCAAAATGCTTTTTGTGCAGCACCAGTTCATGTATCTAAGGCACATTTGACAGTAGGCAATCCACGTTATTTAGTGATTAATACGGGTAATGCA
Source organism: Acinetobacter sp. UBA3461 (assembly GCF_002381195.1). NCBI lineage: Bacteria > Pseudomonadati > Pseudomonadota > Gammaproteobacteria > Moraxellales > Moraxellaceae > Acinetobacter > Acinetobacter sp. UBA3461. The sequence goes on from NZ_DFRO01000009.1 coordinate 25,458, forward strand.
AATGCTGGTACAGGCCCAACTGGTCTGGCAAATGCAGAAGCAACTTGTGCAAAGCTTGCTGAGCTTGCTGGCGTAAAACCAGAGCAAGTACTTCCATTCTCAACAGGTGTGATTGGTGAGCAACTACCAATGGAGCGCCTATTGAGCGGTTTACAGCCAGCACTAGACTCATTGCGTGATGATGCATGGGTAGATGCAGCGACAGGGATTATGACCACAGACACCACACCAAAAGGTGCTTCTGAACAGTTCGAAATGGATGGCATCACCTATACCATGACTGGTATTTCTAAAGGTGCGGGCATGATTCGTCCGAATATGGCGACCATGTTAGGGTATGTAGCCACCGATGCACCGATTAGCCGTGAACTGGTTCAACAGTTGCTATCTACAACAGTGAACGTGTCATTCAATCGTATTACCATTGATGGCGATACTTCAACCAATGACTCTTGTATTTTTATTGCGACTGGACAGGTGGGCGGTGCTGAAATTAGCTCTACTGAAGATCCACGTTATGCAGTAGTTCTTGAAGTACTTGCACGTACCATGAAACGTTTGGCTCAATTGATCGTACGTGATGGTGAAGGTGCGACTAAATTCATCACTGTGGCAGTTGAAGGTGGGGCGAATACACAAGAATGTTGTGATATTGCCTATAGTATTGCCCATTCTCCGCTGGTGAAAACAGCGATCTTTGCTTCTGATCCAAACTGGGGGCGTATCCTGGCTGCGATTGGGTATGCTGGTGTGGCAAACTTAGACGTTGCAAAAATTCAGGTTTGGTTAGATGATGTACAAATCTGTAAAGATGGTGGTGCAGCGGCAGATTACACGGAAGAAGCTGGTGCGCGAGTGATGTCTCAGGCAGAAATGACCATTCGTGTTGACCTTGGCCGAGGGACAGCGAAAGATACGGTTTATACCTGTGACTTGTCTTATGACTATGTCCGAATCAATGCGGACTATCGTTCATAATGCTGACTTAATTCAAAAGCCTCCGTCAGGAGGCTTTTTTATACTTTTTAAATTTTTATTGAATGGTCAAAAAAAGGTATATTGCCAAAACTGACCGATATGTGATGTAGGGTGGATGTCTGACGTAAGGCAGGCATATAGGAAAAGAGAAGACGTTGTTATGAATGATGCAACCAAACTGATAGCCAATGAAGCTAAATCAATCGTGCAGGCACATTTAGACCGCCTGGGTGAAACGAAAGAGCATCAGTTGAGTGAACAGGCCAAGCAGGAAAAGTTTGCACAGATCCAGGCAGAGCTTAAAAAGCGTGATGCTGTACTGGTCGCACATTATTACTGTGATCCTGAAGTTCAGGAACTGGCAGAACTCACCGGTGGTTGCGTATCTGATTCATTGGAAATGGCTCGTTTTGGTCGCGATCATCCAGCGTCCACTTTGGTCGTCGCTGGTGTGAAATTTATGGGGGAAACTTCTAAAATTTTATCACCAAATAAAACTGTACTTATGCCAACATTAGAAGCGACCTGTTCACTGGATCTCGGCTGTCCTGTCGATGAATTTACCAAGTTTTGCGATGCTCATCCTGATCATACTGTAGTGGTTTATGCTAATACTTCTGCCGCGGTTAAAGCGCGTGCTGACTGGGTGGTGACTTCAAGTTGTGCAGTAGAAATTATCGAGCATTTAGATAGCTTAGGTGAAAAAATCATTTGGGCGCCAGATCAGCATCTTGGTCGTTATATTCAAAAGAAAACCGGTGCCGATATGTTGCTATGGGATGGTGCGTGCATTGTGCATGAAGAATTCCGGTCACGTGGCATTGCCAATATGAAAGCGTTGTATCCAGATGCTGCGGTACTGGTACATCCTGAATCCCCTATGTCTGTAGTTGAAATTGCAGATGCTGTTGGAAGTACCTCGCAACTCATTAAAGCTGCTCAGACTTTGCCTAATGAGCGACTAATTGTGGCAACAGATCGCGGTATATTCTACAAAATGCAGCAGGCTGTACCGGACAAGATCCTGATTGAAGCACCAACTGCTGGCGAGGGAGCTACCTGCCGCTCATGTGCGCATTGTCCTTGGATGGCGATGAATGAACTTGATGGTATTCTGCATGTGTTGCAACATGGTGATCAGGAAATTCATGTCGATCCTGCTTTGGCACAACGGGCAAAATTACCACTTGACCGGATGTTGGACTTTAGTGCCAGTCTAAAACGTTAGGATTTGTATAAAAAATGTCTGAAATGCTTGATAAATATACGCTTGAAGCGATTTTTTGATTTTTTTTAAATATAGGTGTTGACGTCTTTGGGCGTCGCGCCTAGAATGCACACCGTACCAAGCGATTAGCTTGATACGAAAGCTGAGATGAATCGGAGCATAGCACAGCCTGGTAGTGCACCTGGTTTGGGACCAGGGGGTCGTAGGTTCGAATCCTACTGCTCCGACCAATTCTTCAAGGCGGATGATAAGTATCATCGGTAAAGCGCTTGTAGCTCAGTTGGATAGAGCATCCGCCTTCTAAGCGGATGGTCACAGGTTCGAATCCTGTCAGGCGCGCCATTTGGTTGCCTGGTATTTTAGAATCAAAATGATGGTGGATGTAGCTCAGTTGGTAGAGCCCTGGATTGTGATTCCAGTTGTCGCGGGTTCGAATCCCGTCATTCACCCCAACTTTTAAAGTTGAAATCGGAGCATAGCACAGCCTGGTAGTGCACCTGGTTTGGGACCAGGGGGTCGTAGGTTCGAATCCTACTGCTCCGACCATCTCCTTAAAGATGGTCGAGATAAAAGATACCGCGTTAAGCGGTTTTTTTATGCCTGAAATTTAATAATTCAAATAAAATTAGAATGAGTTCTTAAATTACTTCTCAATTAGATTACTTATTTCTTTAAATATTATGCTTTGTATATTGTTTGACTTTATTGAGATAACTTTGCTTTGAACTGATGTGATCACTGATTGGTGGTCCAATAATATAACCATAAGTAATAACGATGCTGAAACCATTATTGCAACACTACTTACTGAAAATAACGAGCTTGAAGTAATTATCTATATTTCGCTAAAAGATATTTATCGGGGTTTTTCTTGAGGATATGTTTTAAAAGTATGAAAAATTATTTTTTGAAATGATAAGAATGAGCGGCTGTTAAGAGAAAAGATCATGAATATTTAAATAAAAATTATATGAAGAGTAATCAGTTTATATGCAGATTTAGAAAGGTAATGAAGCTTTTTATAAGAAAGACAAAGAAAATATTAAGTAACGTGCCCGATTCTGTACCATTTTTAGTCAAAAGATAGAGAAAAAGCTGATTTCTGTAGAATAAATAAACAGACGGTGATTTTTGTTGAAAAAGGGGGTTGCACGTGGAGTGAAATACTGTAGAATGCAC
>NZ_DFRO01000029.1:0-18171 GCF_002381195.1 Acinetobacter sp. UBA3461
AAAATATACATTATATAAATTAAATTTTATATAAAATATTATTTCTTATAACTTAAAGTTTTACCAATAATAAAAAAAATGCTATGTATTTAAGTGAAAAGTTATGTAACGTTCTGTACCAAGTCATACAGGGCAAGTCTCAGGCTGCCTTTACTCTCTCCGTATGTTTAGGTTTTATATGAAAAAGTTAAGTCTCGCTTTACTGCCATTCATGGTAGCCATGACTTCAGCTCAAGCTGAATCTGCATTTGACCCTCAAGGGCAGTACCTGTTAGGGGACTGGGATGGCAAGCGTACAGAACTTGCCCAGCAAGGTATCAAGTTTGAGGCAAATATACTGACAGATACAGCTTATCTGGCAGAGGGTGGCCGTAATGAAGGAGCAGATCCATTAACTTCTGCACAGTTATGGTTAGGTACCCAGTTAGATATGGAAAAACTGGCAGGCTGGGATGGTGTGACTGTTCGTGCAGTCGCTACCGCACGTCAAGGCCAAAGTACTTCAGTGCGTGATTTACAAGGAAATGCGCCTCACATGGCCAATGTTCAAGGTACTTTTGGTCGTGGTAACCAAGACAGTCGTTTAAGCGAACTGTCAATTGAGAAGACCTTCAAAGACCAAGGATTGAGTATTAAAGCAGGTCGTTTAGGTCTGGGTATGGACTTTAATGTCATGGCTTGTGATTTTGCCAGTACAGCATTCTGCGCTGCACAGATGGGTAAATGGCAGGGTAATATCTGGATGAATACCCCGGTATCTCAATGGGGGGCACGCGTTAAACAACAGTTAAATCCTGAAGTTGCAGTTCAAGTGGGGGTTTATGAATTTAACCCGGACAATGGGAATGGCAAGGCTGAAGGTCAAGGCTGGAGTCTGGATACCGATCATGCGGATGGCGTAACCATTCCGGCAGAGGTGGTCTGGACTCCAAAATCTTTTGTGAACGGTTTACCGGGTAGCTACCGTATTGGTGGTATGTATAACACGGCTGATGATATTGCTAACCAAAAAGACATCGCAACAGGTGAAGGAAAAAACCGTACCTTTGCAGGGTGGTTAGCAATAGAGCAACAGTTAACATCGACAGGTAGTGGCCGTCAGGGTTTACATTCATTTGCCAATTTTACCTGGCATGACCGTGATACCAATAAAGTGGATAATTCACAACAAATTGGTGTGAAATATATTGGTTTAGTGGATAGCCAGCCAAATGACATTTTAGGTCTGGCAGTGAATCGTGTGCATGTGAATGACCGTTTTGCAGATTCACGTCCAGCATTTGATGCTAGCGCTGAATACAATATCGAACTCAACTACAGCTATAACGCAACAAAGTGGTTAATGTTACGTCCAAACCTGCAATATGTAGTAAATCCAGGGTCTAGCAATGAAGTAGACAATGCATTAGTACTAGGTTTAACTACACGAGTGATCTTCTAAAGTTGGATTGTTCACGCTATAACTAAACAGGCTCTTGAGAGCCTGTTTTTATTTTGTATATCAATCAGCCAATAAGAAGAGGAAACACCGCGTGACATTACTATTTCAGCCCGTGCAATTTGGATCATTGCAACTTGATAACAAAATCGTAATCGCTCCGATGTGCCAGTACTCTGCAACAGAGCAGGGTGAAATCACCTATTGGCATGAGCAGCAATGGGCCAATTATGCTTTGTCTGGTGCCGGTTTATGTATTGTGGAAGCGACTGCGGTACAGCCACAAGGCCGGATTAGCTATGCAGATCTGGGATTGTGGAATGATAGCCAGACAGCACAGATCAAGACCTTACTGGAAAAGGTGCGATCTCTTTCGCCAATGCCCTTTGCGATTCAGCTGGCACATGCTGGGCGTAAAGCCTCTACAGATAAACCTTGGGAAGGCAAGGGGCAAATTGCACCAGATCAGCCTTTGGGCTGGCAGACTGTCTCTGCCAGTGATATTCCTTTTCAGGCACATGAGCACCCACCAAAAGCCTTAAGTCTTGAGGAAATCCAACAAGTAATTCAGGACTTTGCTGCCAGTGCCAAGCGTGCTGTTGACGCAGGATTTGAGCTGATTGAGCTTCATGCTGCGCATGGCTATTTGCTGCATCAATTTATGTCACCTCTGTCGAATCAGCGCCAGGATCAATATGGCGGTTCATTTGAAAACCGGATTCGTCTGACTTTAGAGGTCTTTAAAGCGATGAAAGCTGCGGTTCCTGAAGGCTATCCAATTGGCGTGCGTATTTCTGCAACCGACTGGATGAAAGATGCTGAAAGCTGGAACATTGAGGCTGCTGTTGAACTTTCTAAAGCGCTGGAAGCATCGGGTGCAGCCTATATCCACGTTTCGAGTGCAGGTTTACATGTAGACCAGAAAATTGATGTGCATCCGAATTATCAGGTTCCTTTTGCGGAAGCGATTAAAAAGGCGGTCAATATTCCAGTGATTGCGGTCGGTTTGATTACGGAAGCAATGCAGGCAGAAGGAATTTTGCAATATGGACAGGCAGATGCTATCGCGCTTGCGCGTGGCATTTTGTATGATCCACGCTGGCCATGGCATGCAGCTGCGACACTCGGTGAAACAGTAGAGGTGACGCCTCAGTATTTACGTTGCCAGCCACACGGTTTGCGTGATCTGCTTAAGCCTTTCTCTTCAGCGGACAAATAAAACTGCTTGTTAAATGAGTGGAAGTTAATCGTTCAGGGATGAACATATTAAGGAACAATGCAGTAAAACTGCAGAAAATTAATGTTATTCACTATTCTATTTCCAATTTGTGCCGTCGTATTTTTAGGTTATATTGCTGCACGAACCCAATTTATCACCCCCTCGCTGATTATGGCGATGAGCCAGTTTGTAATGAAGATTTCCTTGCCAGCTTTTCTGTTACAAGCCTTGGCAAGTAAACATCTCAGCGATATCTGGAGTCCACAGTATTTTATTGCCTATGCAGGTGGTTCTTTGCTGCTCTATGGCGTGGTATTTTTCTGCTGCCGCTATTTCTTCAAGGCTTCTCTCACTGAGTCAGGGGTGCTGGCCATGGGTGGTTCCATGTCCAATACCGGGTTTATCGGCACGGCGATACTGACCTTATTGATTGGTTCACATTCAGCAATTTATCTTTCATTGACTCTTATTGTAGAAAATCTGCTGATCGTGACCTTGATGCTGATTCTGGCTGAACGGGGTCTGCAAGCCCCCGGTACAGCTGGTAAAAGTATATTGACTGGAACATTGCTACGGATCTTGAAAAATCCGGTGATTCTTTCGATTATGCTGGGTATTTTGTGCATAGTTCTAGATATTCAACTACCAGAATTACTTAGCTCTACCTTAAAAATGTTAGGGCAAACCGCATCGCCACTAGCCTTATTTGTGATTGGTGGTAGCCTGATTGGCATGAATCTCAGCTCACTGACGGCCTTTAGCTGGTTCCTGACAGCCATGAAAGTCATCGTCATGCCATTGCTGATTTTCAGTTTATTATCGGCTTTCGATGTCAGTCGTGAGATGCTTTTTATCGGCACATTGCTGGCGGCATTGCCAATGCCAATCGCTTTTGGGATTTTTGCCCAGCATTATGGGGTACAGGACAAAGCTTTACCGCCATTGGTACTCAGTACCTTAATGGGATTTATTGTGGTGGCAGTCATCCTGACTCAGTCTGGTTATTATCTCAGTTAAACATTCCAATAAAAAAGCCCCGAATCAGGGGCTTTTTATAGCTTAGGTTAGCTTTTCTTTTGCGCCGTTGGTTGAGCTGGTTTCTTGCTTTGTTCAGCAATCATTTTCTCTACTGCCGCCAGAGACTCTTTGGCCTGTGGAATATTTTCCTGAGCCAAGGCACTAAAGATTTTCTTCGCTTCAGGCAGGTTTTGCGGCACGATATTACCATTGGCAAACATGTTAGCGACTGCCATCAGGGCAGGGATATAGCCTTTCTTGGCAAGCTCCTGAATCGAGCTTAAACCTTGCTGAATCGGTTTTTCATCTTTATTTTTAAAGCCCAGGCTGATGTCATACAGGGCTTTGGCATGAATCGCCTGGAAATTATCTTTTTTAATCAGTGGTTGAAGTTTTTTCAGTGCTTGCTGATCAGAAGCAGGTTTGCCTTCCGCAAAAAGTAACACTGCCAGATCCACAGTAGCATCATCAAAACCGGCACTGGATGCACGTTCCAGATATTGTTTGGCTTTGGTCAGATCCTGTTTCAGCCCCATTGTGCCGCCTGCATAATTTTTACCGAGGACATAGTTGGCAACCGGGTAGCCTTTGCTTGCTGACTGTTCATACAATTGTACCGCTTTTTTCTCGTTCTTTGCGGTGCCCTGACCAGTCTGTGTTAAATAGCCTAAGTTATACAGTGCTTGAGCATTTCCTTTCTGTGCTAACTCATTCAGTAAAGTGTGAGCACCCTTAAAGTCATTGGCTTTGACTAGGGCTTCAACCTTGGCAAATTGAGGATCAACTACTTCAGCTTTGGTATTTGCATTGGCAAGTGCATATTGAGATGAAACTGCGAGCATCGCAGCAAATATTATTTTTTTCATGGTTCCTGGACCTTGTTGTATGCAACACCTGATTCCGTGGTGTTTTTTAAATTATTACAGCTACATCATAAAATGATTTTATACTTTGTAAATATCCTAATTGTCACGAAATACAAATATAATAGAGAGTAATGAAGAGAAGATGAAGACTATTTTTACCACAAAACTTTGAAATTCTATGTATCTCTGATTAAATCCGCGTTTGAGCCATGAAGTAGGGTGAAACAATGTTTATTAAAGGCATTAAGCGTGCATATGATCAAATCAGTAAGGATGCCAGTATCGCTGATGAGGATAAGTTCGATGCATTACTCATGCGATTGGGTCAAAACTTTTTAGTCAGCAATGAAGACCGTGTATATATTTTTGAGTATGAAGGTAAAACTGCACGCTTCGATGCGAAACATGCACGCGCTTTTCATTTTAAAGATTATGTGATTAAAGATATGAACAAATTGTTCCATGATTTTAATCTTTAAAAAAAATCCTCCATATAGGAGGATTTTTTTAAGGTGATTTTCTTATTGTGGACGAGCGACATCACCACTGAGTGCTTCAGGCAGGTCGAGTACAGTCAAACCTAATTCAATAAGCGCTTCCGGTTTGGCAACCACGAGTGCTTTAAAGCCGCCGTCAATATTGACACTGTTTACGACTTCTACATCATTATTCAGTTTGCTTGCGATAGCTGGTGCTTCAGCTGTACCTTGTACCAGATGCAACCAGTGTTTCGGTTTGGCTTTGAACCATAAACGGGCAATGACTTCCTGACCGAGGTAACACCCCTTGTCATAGTGGATGCCTTCACGCTGATGCAGGCGCAGTTCTTGTGGCTGGAATTGTTCTGCGGTTGCTGCCTGAATCCATGCCTGACCTGATTCAATTGCATTCATTTCCCAAGCTTGAATATCCGTTACTTCAGGACCAAATTCGCTATGAATACCTGCAGTAACTGGATAAGCTGAACCTACTTCTTCTAACTTCATTTTGGAGAAAGCGCCAAACTTGCGGATGTGCTTGGCAAAGTCTTCAGCCTGATCAGCAGTCACAACAATTTCAAAGCTTTCAGAATTAATTTTTTTTAGCCATAAACCAAATAGAATACGTCCTTTTAAACTACAGATCGCGGTATAGCGTGTCTGGTTTTCAGCCAGGGCTTCAGTATTTAAAGTCACTTGACCTTGCAGGAATTTTTGCGCATCTACTCCATTCAGCGTAAATAAGGTAAAAGCAGGAGATGTTGCCATGATCAGCCTCAGTTTGAATACTAAAAATCAATCAAGCTATTGTGCAGCAAGCATTATCTCTAGGCAAATAAAAAAGCCCGCAATATCAGATGCAGGCTTTTAATTAAAAACGAGAGTTAATGATGATGGTCATGTGAACCAGGTAAATCAGCATTACAGTCAAATTTCCCGCCACAGATTCGTACATATTCCATCATGCCCTGATCTTCATGATCGAGAATATGACAATGCTGTACAAAGTCACCTTCGAATTTCTTGTAATGACTTCGAACAATCACTTCATATCCCGGTTTAACAAAGATGGTATCCTTGAATTGTCCTTTTAGACCTCGGTACTGGACATCATCCAGCTCATTTGGCGTGGTTGCAGGTTCCGATATTGCTTCACTTACGTCTTTTTTATCCGGGTTTAAAATTTTAACAATCTGGAACGGATTGACATGGATATGGAAAGGATGTCCCAGATTTGCGCTGGTCAGTACCCATTCATCGACTTTACCTATTTCTAGCTTGCGCACATATTTGCCATTGACCACACTTTCTCCAGTGAAGGTTTCTCCAAAACTATAGATGCCTGGATGATCAGTATGACGATAACCGAATTTACCATTTGGACCAAAAGAGGCATCAAAAGTAGAGCGTTGTTGCGGTCGGTCTTGAATCAGGTTATCTATTTCTCTGGTCATCAATGAGGGATGATCAGTAAAGGCGGACAGATTAAGTTGCGCTAATTGCGCCTGAATCTCCTTGCTTAAGCCGATTTTCTGTGCCTGATCTTTTAAAAACTGAGCAGCAGTTTGCGCCTTCAACTTGGTGGATTTTACATTTACCCAGCCCAGCAGCTGTGCATTCAGCCCACTGTTAGGAGATAACTGTGGGGTGATTTCACCGGAAGTTCTGGTATTGATTTCATCATCAATATTTAATCTTGAATCAAAGATGCAGTATTTATTGGTGGAGGGAAAGCTGAGCATGGCATCGTGACGATAACCTGGCTGGAACACGGAAAGGGTACGGGGCTGAGCCTGGCTCATCGTTAATCCGTCTTGGGCAATCGTGTGAACTGGCAGGCTGGTCAGTTGATCGAAAGCAACTTTTGAGGCGGGAATGAGAATATCCCCCTGATAGGAAAGACAGGCATCCACCGTTTGTTTGGCAGTATATTGACTGGAGCCAGGTAATTCTTTAATGATTAAGCCAATAGTGTCCCGTACCCCTCCATGAATCATACGCCAGCGGTTAAATTCATTTTGGTTAACCTGAAATTCGCCTAATACTTTGCCATTAATTGAAGTGTAGTAGTTATTTAACCCCCAAGAGTTGAAGCTATTCAGACCAGCATAGTTTTCCATCGTGCCTATGCCTGCACCTTTACAATCATTGCTGTTTAAAGATTGGCCTTCAGTGTCAGTACAGTCATATTGAATTTGCTGGAAGACCAGGATTTTTTCATTTGCATCATTATGCTTGGCTTTATCTTTCCATAAAATATCGAGATCACCTGTAGAAGTCACCTTGCCATTTTTCACTTTAGGTACCCGGCTTCCTTCGACAATGAGCGGACCAGCCATCCCACTAGATACCTGAATTGCGGTCGAGCCATGTAAATGGGCATGGTACCAGTAAGTGCCCGCAGGATGATTGGGTTCGATCTTATATTGATAATCAAGATTCGCCTGTGGGGCAATTTTCAGAAAGACATTGTCACTATTTCCCTGAGGGCTGACCCAGAAACCATGTGTATGCAGGTTGGTGGTATTAAAACAATGTGGTTCATTCGGATCGAGAATATTTTCACAGCTTTCAGGTGTTTCATCAGGTAGCTGATTATTTAAATTAATCGACAAGGTTTCACCCTGTTTGACCCGAATCTGTGGACCAACCAGTTCATCCACAATTCCGGTTTCACGTGCTTCCTGCCTGTTCAATAAACTGGCTTTAGTCAAATAACCCCGAACCAGTAATTGATCCCATTGCGATTGCCTCGGGTTATAAATCTTATTGGTCTTATATGCCGCAACCAGTTCGTATTTACCTTTAGCACCTTTTTGCAGCAAGGGTGGATTATTAATGAGTGACTCCGATTTAGCAGAGGCGGGAGGGGAAGGGGGAAAGGGAGGATCCGGTTTAGTGGGATGGGTAGGAGTAGGTTTAGTCGGATTGTATGGATCGGAGGGCTTTTTCCCTCCAATCCAGCTGGAAGCCAAAACTGCCACTAATACAGTAATGATCCCAATAATGGCGATCTGTAACATGTTCTTCACCTTTATTAATTTTTTATGTTGTGTGTTGTTGTTATGAAGTACTTACCGCTTAGATGTACTGAAATGTTTTAAGGGTGAATATCACCAAATTGGGATATACAGATAGATGACAAGAAAAGGTTAAAACTATTCAAGTAATAGGCTACCCAAAATAAGTATTAAGTTTTTGAATTAATTATGATATTTAAAAGAATTTGCAAGAAATCATCGACTGTAAAAAAATCTTAAAAAAGTTAGGGATTTTAATCTGACTCACTTGCTTTACAGGTTTCCAGGTACCAAGCGCATATTGTATTTCCCCCAAAATTAAAAAGAGCTAGAAATAAACTTGGAAAATTTTATTGATGCTATGGTTTATTGTCAGGCTAAGGATCTTGCCGAAGATGGAAAAGAGTCAAAAAAATTATCTATTCAACAGTGCTATTTCTACCCAGAAACTCAGGTCATCTAAAAATCGTCTTTTGTCTTTAAATGAAAAAATAAAGCATACCGTTAATCTTAAATAAGTCTATTTTTTGAGCTATAAGGCTATTCTCATACTAAAGAATAAGAAGGATTTGCCCGGTTTTTTTCTAAAAAATAAGGATTTAGAGCCATTATTTTAAAGAATATGTATCCATTTATTTCAAAAACGCTGTTTTTTATATGTAAGTTTATGAAATATAAAAGATTTGGGAAATGGCTTTTCGACAGTGTACTATGCCTGCAAAACGATGTGAAACATCTACAACAAGTATGCAGTACAGAAGAACGATTCAAGAGGCAGGTAAGCTATGAACAACAACTACCGTAAACCACTGCAAGGTACCCAGCTGGAATATTACGACGTGCGTCAGGCCGTTGAAGATATTCAGCCAGGCGCATATGCCAAACTTCCCTATACCTCCAAAGTGCTGGCAGAGCAGTTGGTACGCCGTTGTGATCCTGCCATTCTGGAACAGTCACTGCGTCAGCTAATTGAGCGTAAGCAGGAACATGATTTCCCGTGGTATCCAGCCCGGGTGGTGTGTCATGACATTTTGGGGCAAACGGCATTGGTTGACCTTGCCGGTCTGCGTGATGCGATTGCTGATCAGGGCGGTGACCCTTCCAAAGTCAATCCGGTGGTGCCAACCCAGCTGATTGTCGACCATTCGCTGGCAGTGGAATATGGCGGCTTTGATCCGGATGCATTTGAGAAAAACCGTGCAATTGAAGACCGCCGTAACGAAGACCGTTTCCATTTTATTGAATGGACCAAAACGGCTTTTGAAAATGTTGATGTGATTCCAGCCGGTAACGGCATCATGCACCAGATCAATCTGGAGAAAATGTCACCAGTGATTCAGAACCGTGACGGTGTTGCCTTCCCGGATACCTGTGTCGGTACTGACTCGCATACGCCACATACCGATGCATTGGGTGTAATTTCAGTGGGTGTTGGTGGCTTAGAAGCTGAGAACGTGATGCTGGGCCGTGCATCGTGGATGCGTCTGCCAGATATTATCGGCGTAGAGTTAGTTGGACAGCGTCAACCGGGCATTACCGCAACGGATATCGTTTTGGCCTTAACTGAATTCCTACGTAAGGAACGTGTTGTGGGTGCGTACTTAGAATTCTTTGGTGAAGGTGCTGACAGTATGTCAGTGGGTGATCGCGCCACAATTTCTAATATGACCCCTGAATATGGCGCAACCGCAGCTATGTTCTATATTGATCAGAACACTATTGATTATCTGACCCTGACTGGTCGTGAATCAGAACAGGTCAAACTGGTTGAAAGCTATGCCAAGGAAATTGGTCTGTGGTCATCGGAAATGACACAAGCAGAATATCCACGTGTACTGCGTTTTGACCTGTCGACTGTGACCCGTAATATTGCTGGTCCATCGAATCCGCATGCGCGTGTATCCACGTCTGATCTGAAAGAAAAAGGCATTGCCGGGGTAGTAGAAAACCGTACCGATGGCCTGATGCCAGATGGTGCAATCATCATCGCGGCGATCACTTCATGTACCAATACTTCCAATCCACGTAATACTGTTGCAGCAGGTTTATTGGCACGTAAAGCCAATGAGCTTGGTTTAGCACGTAAGCCATGGGTGAAATCATCTTTTGCACCAGGTTCTAAAGCAGCTGCGCTGTACTTAGAAGAAGCAGGTGTACTTGAAGATCTGGAAAAACTCGGCTTTGGTATCGTGGCTTATGCCTGTACCACGTGTAACGGCATGTCAGGTGCGCTTGATCCGAAAATTCAGCAAGAAATTATTGACCGTGATTTATACGCGACTGCGGTACTTTCAGGGAACCGTAACTTCGATGGTCGTATTCATCCTTATGCAAAACAGGCTTTCTTGGCATCTCCACCATTAGTCGTGGCTTATGCAATCGCCGGTACGATTCGTTTTGATATCGAAAAAGATGCACTAGGCACAGACAAAGATGGCAATCCGATTTACCTGAAAGACATCTGGCCATCTGATGAAGAAATTGATGCTTTGGTAAAAGAGTCAGTCAAGCCGGAGCAATTTAATAAAGTTTATATTCCAATGTTTGATCTGGGCGAGCGCGAGAAGGCAGCAAGCCCGCTGTATGACTGGCGTCCGCAAAGTACCTATATTCGCCGTCCACCATACTGGGAAGGTGCACTGGCTGCACCGCGTACACTCACCAACATGCGTCCATTGGCTATTCTTGGCGATAACATTACCACTGACCATTTATCGCCTTCAAATGCGATTGTGCGTGATTCAGCGGCGGGTGAATACTTAGCAAAAATGGGTGTGCCCGAGGAAGATTTTAATTCTTATGCGACGCACCGTGGCGATCACCTAACTGCACAGCGTGCAACCCTAGCGAATCCAAAGCTGTATAACGAAATGGTGGTCCGTTCTGACGGTACCATCAAGCAGGGTTCAAAAGCACGTGTGGAGCCGGAAGGCGAAGTGATGCGCATGTGGGAGGCGATAGAAACCTACATGAACCGCAAGCAGCCGTTGATCGTGATTGCTGGTAAAGACTATGGTCAGGGTTCAAGTCGTGACTGGGCTGCGAAAGGTGTGCGTCTGGCAGGTGTAGAAGCGATTGTGGCTGAAGGTTTTGAGCGTATTCACCGTACCAATTTAGTCGGTATGGGTGTGTTGCCACTTGAGTTTAAACCGGGTACAGACCGTAAGACTTTAAAACTGGATGGTACTGAGCTGTATAGCGTGATTGGTAATATTGCACCACGTTCGACGCTGACTTTGGTGATTGAGCGTGCAACTGAAGATGGTAAGGAACAGACGATTGAAGTGCCTGTGACCTGTCGTTTGGATACCGAAGAAGAGGTTTCTGTGTATGAAGCGGGTGGGGTTTTACAGCGTTTTGCACAGGACTTCTTGGAAGGGAATGTTTAAAAATCTCCCCTAACCCTGAGCCATATATGGCACAAGGAAAAGAAGGGAACTCCCTCCTTTTTAAAAGGTGAGAAGCATTGCTTCGCAAGGGTGGATTAAAGTTGTTGATATTGTTTAAAAAACGCTCTAATGTGAATTTGGGCGTTTTTTATTTCTTTGAGTATAAATTTGGAAATCTATAAAGATATCGATAATGATTCTAACGTAACACATTACGAAATTGGAGGAACCTATATTAGGGTCAAATTTAATGGAACAGTTAAAATTTATACTTATAGTTATCATAGTGCAGGAATTGAAAAAGTTGAGCGTATGAAACAATTAGCTCAGGCTGGGGATGGTCTCAATTCTTATATTAAATTACATGGAAATAGTCTTTATGAAAAATAAAAAATATGAAATTTAAAAGTAAAAATTTAAGAGAAATCGCAGAGTGCATCATAGGCGATAAAAATTATTTTGAGTATAAAAGTAGTATGTATATTTCAGAATTTTTTGAGGACTGTGATTTACCTTTTAAGCATGATGGTTCGACACGTTGGGCGTGGACATCAGACAGATTAGCAGAATTGCTAGAAGAACCTTGTCCACCAAATATGTTACCACCGAGATTTGTGCATGTATTAAGAATTTTAATGCATAAATCTGAAGCCACAGAAGATGATCCTCAACGTATCAAGGCACTCATTGAATTAAACAAGCCTTTAACTAGAGAAGGATATGAGGCTTTTTACGGGGAAGACAATAATTTATATATTAGAAATTTGAGTGATAATCAGACTATAAAATCTTTTGAAAATCCGCACCGAATTTTTTCAGAAGTAGAAATTAAAAAAAGAGAGCAATTAATAAGTTATTTAGAAAAATGCTCTGAGGATCAACTTATTGAAAATATATTACTGCCATTATTTCGAACTTTAGGCTTTCAAAGAATAACTGTTGCTGGACACAAAGATAAAGCACTGGAGTACGGTAAAGATATATGGATGAAATATACTTTACCTACTCAACATGTAATTTATTTTGGGATACAAGTCAAAAAAGGGAAGTTAGATGCATCTGGAGTTTCTAAAGCAGCCAACCATAATATTGCTGAAATTTATAACCAAACCACAATGATGTTAGGGCATGAAATCTTTGATCCAGAGACTAATAAAAGAGTTCTAGTTGATCATGCTTATATAATTGCTGGTGGTGAAATTACCAAAGCTGCAAGAAATTGGTTAGGTAACAAATTAGATGCTAATCGTAGAAGCCAAATCATTTTTATGGATAGAGATGATATTTTAAATCTATTTACAGTAAATAGTATTGAAGTACCTAAACTGGAGTGTAATTTTACCGATACATTTTAGAAATATTACTTCGCCCATCTGCCACCATCATTTACAAAAATGGACAATAGACATTCATCACCAGAGGGTTATACTAGTTTCACCATTTTCTAAAAACAACGGAGAACAAAGATGGTTATTGCTGGCTCTAAACCGGGAACAGGTTTCTATTTTTGTGTTCAATGCGGACATCGCGTTTACTTAGAAATTGGTACAGACCGCTTACCACCGTGTACCAAATGCCAAGGCACCCAATATAACGATAAGGTTGCCTAAGCTACAGCAAAAAATAAAACAGAAAAACCTGTTTTAAATAAAAGCCCTATTACCCCATAGGGCTTTTTGCTATTTTAGAGAGAAAGAAAATCACCCATCGCCACAAACAGGTTTGGAGCGCAGTATGGAAACGATCCTCGGTTTATGTATTGGTATTGGACTCAGTGCAGCGTGTGGCTTTCGTATATTCGCACCTTTGCTGGTCATGAGTATCGCTTGTAATCTGAACTGGTTTGAACCAATCCAGGGCTTCGGCTGGCTGGCTTTACCCTCGGTTTGTTTGACACTGGGCATCGCGACCTTATGTGAAATCATCGCTTACTATATTCCCTGGGTGGATAATATCCTTGACATTATTGCCACTCCCGCAGCTGTCATTGCTGGAACGGTATCTACGATGGCAGTAAGTAGTGGGGAAATGTCGCAGTTTATAGCTTGGGCAACCGCATTAATTGTAGGTGGAGGCACTGCTGGAGCAGTACAATTTGGTACGGTGGCTTTGCGAGGTTTATCCACTGCCACCACCGGTGGAGTAGGAAATCCGGTCATTTCTACAGGGGAGTGGGTCAGTGCGCTACTGATTTCAATTTTATCCTTCTTGGCACCTGTAATGCTGGTGATAGTATTAATTATTGCTACCATATGGTTGGTACGCTGGTTTAAACAGATCAAGAAAAATAAAGCTGATCCTGGCATAGCATAAATCCTCTAAGTCACTGTTCTATAAATTTAAAATTAAATAAATAGTTCATTTAAAAAGGCTAAAAAAACTTTTAAAAGTGATTGATTTTCATCCATAAAAGGCATAATTTTAGTATGGGATTAAAAAATACATACTTTTATTATGGCTTTTTAATTCCTACCTTTATAAAAAAGAATATGGGGAGTTTGCATGGATATGATCAAGTTTGTGATTGATGAGCATACGACAGACAATGGTGCACATCTGATCCATAATTCAACGATAGGGTGTGAAAACTTGCCTGATCCTGATGCTCAGATTTTGATTGGTTATTTTGCCAATTATGAACTGGCGTATAAGCGTGCGCGCATGAACTGGCCTAGAGAGAAAGTGACCGGTTGTGAAAAATGCTGCAAGGCATAACTCATGAATCAATCAGTAATTGAAAATGAATATGATGTTGAGATTTTTGACCCTGCCATTGTGTAGGGTCATTTTGTTTCAGCTTTCATCTTTCTATGTTAAAAATAATAAGCAACATGTGCCTATACATATGAGATCAGGAAAATGAAAATAGCAAAACTTGCAGTTTTTTTCAGTGCAACCATATTGATCTCGAATGCAGCCGTAGCGCAACAAGCTTTAAAGCCTCAACAGCGCCAGTCACAACAAGATCAAAAAACTTTTCAAGCTTATGTCCCAAAAAACTATTCTTTCTTTGAAGCAGTAAAAGGTGACTTAAATAAAGATGGTGTGCCGGATGCTGTACTGATTGTCAAAGCTACAGATCCTAAAGCTTTAGTTAAAGATGAATATCGTGGAACCTTAGACCGGAACCGCCGAGGTATCATTGTTCTTTTGGGGCAAAAGGACAAGAACACTTATAAACAGTTTCTGCAAAACCTGAACTGTTTCAGCTCGGATCAGGAAGATGGTGGGGTGTATTATCCACCTGAACTGGTACCTGAAATTAACAAAGGACTACTACAGCTTACGTATCAGCATGGACGTTATGGTTATTGGAGTTATAAATTCCGTCTTCAGAATCAGGATATGCGACTGATTGGCTATGACCAGTTTTCTCATCATGGTCCTTTACTTGAGTCGAAAACCAGCTTTAATCTGCTGACTGGCAAAAAAATCTATAGTAAAAACCTAATCACGGATCCGGAGCGCAAACCAAAATATAAAGAAACGCACTCAGTGCATAAAAAGTCACCTATTTATTTATCCAAAATTAAAGACTTTGATCAACTCACATTTTAAATATCTAACTGCCTGAAATTGGCGCACATTTTGCAATTTATTTAATACGAGGATGCAAAGCTTCATCTAATCGTAGAGCTTTGACTTAATTTAGTGCGCTTTTATGCACGATAAAGAGGGCAATTGAGTATGGATATGACCAACCACGTTTCTGAATCCCCGAAACTACCGCTTTCTGCACATGCCTGTGCGGCATGGTCGCTCATATTTGTGCCTTTTTGTGGGGCAATTGGGCTGATCTATTTTGCGCTGGCTTATCTGATCAATCTGAAAGTACTGACATCTGAATTAAGCAAAATGAATAAAGTACTGGCAATTATCATGTCCGGGATGTGTGCCATGAGTGGCTGGTGGTTTACTGCACAATGGTTGCAGGGAACTTTTTAAAGTGAAAAAAGGAGAAAAGGGATAAATAAAATTCCAATAAAGCTCATTTTTTTAAAATAAAACGTCATAAAAATGAGTCAATGAGATTTATTTCTCTGAATTGTCTTTTAAATCGGAATAATTTTTCAAAAATTAGAAAAATGATAAAAACATAGGAAATTAATTCCGTGTGCTCAAGGCTAATATATGTCTCAAGGGTGTGACGGGATCGGAAAGAGTAGCATGCTGTGAGCGGCGCAAAACGCGAGAGCAGTACTTACCCAAAAGGTCTTGATCCGGCTTAGGACGCTATGAACCACAAGTTTGTAGGCTATAAGATCAATTCTTACAAAGATTGATAGTTGAAGTAAACCATCACGAGTTTTCCCAACACCCTAAAAAATTCTCCAGTAAAACCCATTAGAAAATATAAAAATAACTCTTCCATTCAAATCCCCTTAACAGTGTTATATCCGCCATTTCTTTTTATTCAGTCAATTTATGCTAGTCTGGAAATTGAACCATATCCTTTAGGGGAATCGTGATGGAGTTTGATTTCTGGCGGCAATTTTTACTGTATGCATTGTTCGTCAATTACAGCATATTAATATTCTGGTTCCTGATCATTGTCTTTGCCCGCGACTGGGTCAAACAGTTGCATGGAAAATGGTTCCAGCTATCAGATTCAACCTTTGATGCCATTCATTATGCGGGTATGGCACTCTATAAGATTGGTATTTTTCTATTTAATCTAGTGCCTTTATTGACTTTATATCTGATGTAAATATAGAGAGAAATAATAGTTTTGAATCTTTCATTAATGTGATTTTAACCTGTGGTCGAATAGTAATCTCAAAGACCTAGTTCAAATTATTAAAATTGTCCAACTAAAAACAACAACATCGCTAAAAGGAGCTCAGGTAAATGAATCAGTTTAAACCCGCCCTGATTTTAGGGGCACTCATCGGCTTAGGAATGATTATAGCTGGATGGATCCTGGGGAATAGTGCCGTCAAGATCAAACAGTATGAACGGATTGTTTCGGTCAAAGGCCTGTCTGAACGTGAAGTTAAGGCAAATGTCGCGGTCTGGCCGATTCGCTTTAGTTCGGCCAGTCAGGATTTGACTCAGCTTTATGACATGATGGAACTACAAACCCAGCAAATCCAGTCTTTCCTGAAAGGTGAAGGCTTTAAAGCCGAAGAAATTACCACGGGAGCACCCGTCACCACAGATAAATATGCACAGCAGTATGGCGGTGATGCTAATGTTGCCCTGCGTTATACCGCACATCAAACCATTACCGTGTATACCCATAATATTGATGCAGTACGGGCAGCACAAACTCGTTTAGCAGAACTGGGTAAAAAGGGCATCGCCTTTGGTGGCGATGATTCTGGACAACGAACTGAGTATCTATTTACTGGCTTGAATGACATTAAACCAGCGATGATTGAACAGGCCACACAAAATGCTCGGAGCGTGGCAGAAAAATTTGCAGCTGATTCGCAAAGTCGTCTGGGAAAAATCAAAACCGCTAATCAGGGTCTGTTCAGTATTGAAGATCGCGACAGTAATACACCTTATCTTAAAAAAGTTCGTGTCGTATCTACAGTCGATTACTATCTGGCAGATTAAATTAACCGGAAGCAATTCAGCAGTACGATCTGAGCAGTTTAAATCCGGCTGACCAGGTCGCAAGCCGAGTATAACCTCCTTAAATCAACTTCCTGTAAACGTTCAGATTGACACACTGGATTGACATTGTTATTTTGCGCATCTTTCTCCCCATGCAATTGCGCCATGCCACTAAACGATAACTTTGTTTACTGCCCACCTCAAGATCCACTCAAAATTCTCTATGAAGATGATGATCTGGTGGTGATTGAAAAACCGGCAGGGTTATTATCGGTGCCGGGTCGTCTGCCAGAGCATCATGACAGCGCGTATTTACGTGTGCGCGAGCAATTTCCGGAAGCACGAATTACCCATCGCCTGGATATGGCTACTTCCGGAATTCTGATGTTTGCCAAGCATCGTGATGCAGAAGTAGCAGTCAGTAAAATGTTTCAGGCGCGTACGGTGAATAAGCATTACATCGCTTTAGTACAAGGCAAACTGGTAGGTGAGGGCGAAGTCAATGCCCCACTCATCACTGACTGGGAAAATCGGCCACGTCAGATGGTACATACGGAACTGGGCAAGCCCTCTAAAACCCTGTATCAAGTGTTGGATTATGATGTGGCACAAGATATTAGCCGTGTCTTATTAACGCCGATTACCGGGCGTTCGCATCAACTGCGTGTGCATATGATGCATATTGGTCATCCAATTACTGGCGATAAAATCTACCACCCTGAACCACTGCGTAGTCCGCTGCAACGCATGGCCCTGCATGCCAGTTATCTTGCATTTACCCAACCCTTAAGTGATAAACCGGTAGAAATTTACGGTAGTGTGCCTTTTTAATACTGTCTAGTTTCAACTCTATGTTTTATTAAAGAATATTTGAATTTCTGCAAGGAATGCAGAACACTTTATTCATGTATTGTGTTGTATAAAGTGTGAGAAAATATTTCATATTTTTTCTTTAATTCTCCAAATTTACTTATTTTTTGATCTAAAAAGCATTAATTTAAATATAGTTATGTGCTTTGTTGAACCATGTAAATTTATAAGTTTACCTATCTTAATACTGTCTCATGAAGAAAATTAAATTTTTAAAAAGATCAAAATTTGGTAAATTTAAGTATATGTTATTAAACAACATTATATTTTAATTTTGATAAAAATTAAGAAATATAATATTATTTCATTAA
>NZ_DFRO01000003.1:0-30986 GCF_002381195.1 Acinetobacter sp. UBA3461
TATTGAATGGTTTTTTGATGATAAGGATAATGTAAATATATGAAAAATCAAAAAAATAAAATTAGTAATTTTTTTATTTTAAAATATTAGATTGTAAATTGTAAGGTTTTGTAAGGTTTTAATATTTAATGAAACTATTTTTTATTTAATATAAATAAAATAAAAACAATAACTTATTTTTAATCGATTTTTTAGGTTGAAAATATTGATAGAAAATTGGTTTTTATAAATTTCTCTTTAATTTGCCTTAATTACAAAATTCGAAAAAATAATTCTTTAGAATATAGTGATCTAAGAAAAAAGTGTGCTTTTGTTAAAGAATAATAAAACATATTGTGAAAGTTATCACATTTGTATGTTTTGGCACTAATAATAATAAGATAAGCCTACGGTTAGGTAGCTGCACTCATAACAATAAGAGTTTTGCATTAACCGTTCTTCGAAATAAATATTTATATTCTTTTAAAAGAATGGAGAAAAAAATGAATAAAATAGTTCTAACAGCATTAGCATCAGTTGTACTTGGCTTAGGATCAGCAAGTGTATATGCAGGTGGCCCAGATCGTGGCCCAGGTCCATCTAAACCGACTAAACCACATAAACCAGGCAAGCATGCTTGTGGTGATAAGTGTGATGGAAAAATTAATGTAGTTCTAGATGTCGCTCGACATTGCGACCTAGATATCGTAGATGAAACCTTAACGCTGGCTCAAGCACAAAATGGTACTTGGACAGATACAGGAACATTTAATGTACGTACAAATGCACCATACAGACTGCAAATCTCAGCACCAAATACCTTAACTGGAGCGGGTGGCGCAGTACCGGTACAAGTGAGCACACGTCAAAATGGCGCTGCTGATGCGTACAATGGTGGTACTTTAGCTAGTACAGGCAATGCCGATCAGGCATTTAATGTAACTGCAACAGTTGCACAAAATGATTATAACAACGCTGATGCTGGTACTTACCGTGGTACTTATACAGTAGCGGTTCGATTCTAAAAATAAGAAAATCATTCTTATAAAATAGTTACACCGTTAGGAGATGTTTTAAACATCTCCTACTTTAATATAAAAAATTAATAATAATTATATTTAAATATTTGGAGTCAAAGGTGAATATAAAATTAATAGGGTTGCTAATTATGCTCCTCTACAGTGCTTCTTTGTCTGCAGGAATTAAATTTAATCCGATACAATTAAATATCCAAGATTTTAAAAGACAGAAAAGTACTACGGTTAATATCGAAAGTACTGGTCTATCTAAATCTAAAATCTATGAAGTTAATGCATTTAAATGGCAGCAGGATGAAAAAGGAGAAGATGTTCTCGTAGAAGATAGAACTTTATTATTTAATCCAAAAACTTTTGAACTTAAACCAGAAAGTAAGCAGATTGTACGTATTGGCTTTAGTCAGCCGCCGGAAAACCTGGAAAAACAACAGTCTTGGAGAGTGGTTTTTAAGGAAGTAACACCAGTTGCAGAAGAGTCTGCGATTAACTTTTTATTTAATTTTTCTTTACCACTTTTTGCTGGAAAGGTAGTTCCTCCAAAGCTAAGTGTGGATCTACACAAAATTAATAATATAGCCTATCTCAATATTATTAATTCAGAAAATTCTTTTGCGAAAATTACTGAAGTTGTTGTACTCGATAATAAAAATAATGAATTACTTCGACAAGATTTAGCTTTGTATGTGTTAAGCGGTAATAAAATTAAATTTGAATTAGGTGAAATTAAAACTGGGAACATAGCCAAATTAAAAATTAAATTAGATGAGCAGGCAGGGTATTTAGAGTTTCCAGTAAAAGGGTGATAGTTCTATCTCAGAAAAATAAGAAATAGTAAAAGGATCATGCTATGAAAGCCACAAAACTTTTCCTAATGATTGCATGTGGTATGGGAGCGATAAATGCAAATGCAGAACTTAGTCAAGAATCAAATCAACTAAAAAGTCCAGAAGTACTTATCGTTAATATATGGATCAATGGTGTGGATTATCACACTGAAACTGTAACATTTTCTGAGAATGGGAAAAGATTTGTTGAATGTGAAGCTTTATCTGATATTGGAATACGGGTAGAAAAAATTTCACGACACCTAGCTAAGAAAGATTTTTGTTCATTAACACAGCCAGGAATTACAGTCGAGGATGATTATAGTCTTCAGGCGATTAAAATCTTCTTTCCTGCAGATTTTTTCGTAGGAACCGATTATGAGCTGGAAATAGAAGTTCCGGAAAAAGCAAACTTTGGTGGTTTTGTGAACTATAGTCTGTTCTATGGTAAGGATGAAGAAGATCAGGAGTTTAATACGTTCTCAGAATTTGGAATCTTTAAAGATTATTGGTTGTTTAAAAATGCGTTTCTCTATCGGAATGAACCTGAGGAAACAGAACAAACGTTTTTGCGCGTAAACAGTACCTTAGATATCGATTTTCCGACAAAATTTTTAAAGCTGACTTTCGGTGATACAACCAGTCCTTATAACTTACTAAATAATTCTTTTCGTTTTGGCGGTTTAAGTTTTGGAACTAATTATATTGATCGTCCTGATTTTGTGTATTGGAATATCCCGGCCTTAAATGGTAGCGCAAGCTTACCCTCTACGGTAGATCTTTTTATTAATGGTGTAAGACTTTACCGGGATTCAATCACCCCGGGTAATTACAATTTACCAGCTGGAGGAGTTGTCAATCAGGCAGGTGATGCTCAAATTGTGGTGGAGGATATACTTGGAAATCGTACTGTTCGGAGTTTTCCTGTTTATATTAATAGCCGGTTATTGAAGCCAAAGTTAAATGAATACAATATTTCGTTAGGAAAGCTGCGTTATAACTATGATCTTGTGGATGATGATTATCGTGATTTTTTTAGCAAACTCTATTTCCGCCGAGGGATCACTTCTTCTACAACCTTGGGTCTAGATTTACTTTATAGTGAAGATGTTAGCAATATAGATGTGTTGTGGACCCAAGGTATCAGTAAGTATTTTCTTTTAGATACCGCCGTATCAGCAAGCAAGGCAGATCGTATAGATGAGCAAGGTTATGCTGCTGCCGTTGGCTTGAGTCGAAGTTCCCAATACTGGTCAGTTGGCTTAAATAGTCGATATTTTACTCAAGAGTATCAATATTTAAATACTGACTTATATGACTCCGAAATCGAGACTTCAAGTATTTTATATTTTAACTTTTCTAATCTTAAAATTATTGATGGTCTAAATTTTAATTTTATTTATCAATCTTATTATAATGAATTTGATGATTCACCCAGAGAAGACCGTAAGTTTTTTGATATTAGAGCGACAAAAGGTCTAACGAGAAACTTATATACGGATTTTGGCTATTATAAAGACTTTAGTGAAGACGGAGATCAGGGATTTCGTATCGCCTTTTATTATAACTGGGGCGAACGAGGGCGGCTTTCTCTGGATCATGATACCGCAGATAATGAAACAAGTTTAAGTTATGCCCATCGAACCATGACCCAGAATGGCTTTGATTATGTCGTGGGTGTAAACCGAAGTGATGAAGAAATTAACTACAATGCTTATGGTTTGTGGAAAACCAGCGTAGGTAACTTGCAATTATCTCATGATGAATATGAGGATCGCCGTAATTCACAAGTTACATTTGATGGCGCATTAGTTTGGATGGGGAATAAAGTTGCACTGACCAAATATGCCGATAACGCTTTTGCCTTGGTTAATGTGGACCAACATTCAGATATTGATATTTATCGCTCGGCAACACGTGTAGGAAGTACCAATAAACAAGGCTATATGTTTGTTCATAATCTTATTCCTTATATTCATTATGACATTTCTTTTGATCATAACCAGTTGGCAATGGATGAAACTTTTGAACACTCTTCTAAGAAACTGGTGGGCTTAGATCAACGCGGATATCGTCTGGATTTTCCGATTTATAAAACAAAACGGGTTGCTGTCAAACTTAAGGATGCACAGCAAACTTCGCTGGTTGCAGGGTCGGAAGTTCTTGTAGATGGGCTCAGTCAGGAAGCTTCTTTTGTTGATAGCCAGGGTATGGTCTATCTTTATTTATTTAAGGCAGGTGCATATAACCTGAAAATTAAAACTCAAGGCGGAAAGCAATGCCAGGCACAATTTAATCTGAATGAAATACAATTCCAGAATGCGGACAAACATATTTTTGAAACGGTTTGCAAGTAGGAGAAAATTATAATGAAACAGCTCTTGTTATTAATAGCAGTATCCGCGATGAGCACCATGGCATCTGCTCAATATTGTTCAATTGATGGCTTTGCTAATGATGAGCTTCGTTTGCAAAGCTACCAGCGTAGCCAGGCAGCCACGTCTTTTAATATCAGCTGTGATACTGGCTATTCAATTTTATTCAATAGCCAAAATCTGGTTAGTACTGATGGTATGAGTTATGTATCTAATGGCGCCTATAAACTCCGCACTAAGTTAAATTTAAGAGGAGCAAGCGGTAATGCGTGGGGAGTACCACTCCAGCAGAGTGCAGCCCAGCGACAGAAATTTATCGTATCTGTTCAACTGGTAGATAATCCTTTTAATGGTGTTCCAGCAGGTACTTATCGTGATCGGATTTCAGTCGATATTAATTTCTAAATTTGATTTAAATAATTCAGTAGCTAAGAAACGATAAAATGAACTGAAAATATTATAGGAAGCCAAACGGTGAAATTCCATCATGCAAAACAAAAATTAATGGAGATGGATTTAAAGGGTTGCGTAGTATTAAATCATCTTTCGCATTCTGGACGTGTGGCTGCTTTTTTCAAAATTATCAGTCGGCTTGGCAATGGCGTATTCTGGTACGTGATGATCATCGCTACCTGGGCGCTACAAGGTTTATTATACAGTCTACAAATGCTGTATTTAATTTTGGGAAGTACTGTTGGTACGGCAATCTACAAGGTACTAAAAACCAAAACTGTACGCCCCCGACCTTATCAGGTGCATCAGCTTATTCGTCTCGGTGACCATCCTCTAGACTATTACAGTTTTCCCTCAGGACATACCCTGCATGCCGTCATGGCAACGACGATGCTGGGTTATGCAGTTCCAGTTCTACTGATTTTAATGCTGCCTTTTACTGTGTTGGTCGCAGCCTCACGAATGATACTCGGTCTGCATTATCCGAGTGATGTAGCAATGGGGGCTGTCATCGGTATAACTGTGGCCGTAAGTTTTATATCTCTGGCACCGCTCTTGAACATTGTGTTGTAAAAATATAGCTCTGGAACCGTTAAACACTCGCAGATTCTGCCAGATTTGCTAAAGTACCACATCGAAGCAAATGGCTATTAGGAATAGATATGGGTTTACGTTGGACTGATACTCTTGATATCGCAATTGAACTGTATGAAGCACACCCAGACGTGGATCCGCAATGGATTCGTTTTACTGATTTACATGCATGGGTTTGTGCACTTCCAGACTTTGAAGATAATCCTGAAAAATCAACTGAAGGCCTGCTTGAAGCCATTCAAATGGCATGGATTGACGAGGCACGCTAAGACCTCATCCAAAAAAGCGATTTTTTTACAGAGTAAAAGCAGAAAATTGCGGATTATCTCGGTATAATGCGCCAAATTTTCATGTCAACCATTGACTAAAGGAGCCAATCATGGCTATTGAACGTACATTATCTATCGTTAAACCAGATGCAGTTGCTAAAAACGTAATCGGTGAAATCTTTGCTCGTTTCGAAAAAGCGGGTCTTAAAATTGTTGCGACTAAAATGAAGCACCTGACTCAAGCTGAAGCTGAAGGCTTCTACGCTGAGCACAAAGAACGTGGTTTCTTTGGTGACCTAGTTGCATTCATGACTTCTGGTCCAGTTGTTGTTTCAGTTCTTGAAGGTGAAAACGCAGTTCTTGCTCACCGTGAAATCCTTGGCGCGACTAACCCTAAAGAAGCTGCTCCTGGTACTATCCGTGCAGATTTCGCTGTAAGCATCGACGAAAATGCTGCTCACGGTTCTGACTCTGTAGCATCTGCTGACCGTGAAGTTAACTACTTCTTCGCTCAAACTGAGATTGCTCCACGTACTCGTTAATTCGCAGTATTCAAGCCAGATAAGTGTTATTATACTTATCTGGTTTTTTTATTCCCTGAATAATTCTTTGCTCAGATATTGAGCTTCTCCTTTCATCTTTAGACATGGTTTAGGTAATACACATGAGTACTGAAGCAGTCGCTGTATCAGCAGTTTCTGATGCACAGCAACACACTCCATCCGCTCCAGCACAGCAAAAGGCTGTCGAGAAAGTGAACTTACTTGGCATGTCACGTCCACAAATGGAAAAATTCTTCGAAGATATGGGTGAGAAGAAGTTTCGTGCCGGGCAGGTGATGAAGTGGATTCACCAATTTTTTGTGACTGATTTTGCTGAGATGACTAATATCTCAGGCAAGTTACGTGAAAAGCTGGAAAAGATTTGTGAAATTAAAGCGCCAGAAGTGGTGCATAAAAATTATTCTAAAGACGGTACGCGTAAATGGGTGTTCCGTGTCGGTGATGGTGAAGGTTCACTGGTTGAAACTGTCCTGATTCCGGCAGAAGATAAAACTGGCTCACGTAAGACCTTGTGTATTTCTTCACAAGTAGGCTGTGCACTGGACTGTTCATTCTGTTCAACGGGTAAACAGGGTTTCCAGCGTGATTTAAGCCAGGCTGAAATTATCGGCCAGTTATGGATGGCAAACTATTCCTATATGGAAGATGTGCCCGTGCTTGAGCGTGAACGTTCAGTGACGAATGTCGTCATGATGGGGATGGGCGAACCGTTATTGAATTACGATGCTGTACTCAATTCAATGCGTATCATGCTGGATGACTTTGCCTACGGTATGTCAAAACGCCGTGTGACACTATCAACATCAGGTGTGGTGCCTAAAATTGACCAATTGGCTCAAGATATTGATGTCGCTCTGGCGATTTCATTGCATGCACCTAATGATGAACTGCGTAATGAACTCGTGCCAATCAATAAAAAATATCCGCTTGAGCAACTTATTGCAGCATGTCAGCGCTATATCACTAAAGATGGCAATGAAAGCGCACGTAAACATGTGACGATTGAATATGTCATGCTGGACGGTGTGAATGACAAACCGGAACATGCCCAGCAGATGATTAAATTATTGAAGAATTTGCCAAGCAAAATTAACCTGATTCCATTTAATCCGTTCCCGCATGCACCATATGGCCGTTCAAGCCGTAACCGTATTATTTCTTTCCAAAAAACTTTGTCTGATGCAGGTTTTGTGTGTACGATTCGTCAGACACGTGGTGATGATATTGATGCAGCATGTGGTCAGTTAGTGGGTCAAGTTGCTGACCGTACCCGTCGTGCGGAACAGTGGAAGAAGAAAATCGCGCAGTCCAATGAGATTATGCGCTCACAAGGATAACAAGAGGTCACCAATTGAGAAATCTGACATCTAAAATTGCTTTTATTTCAACAATATGTGTTTCTATTGCTCTATCTGGCTGTCAAACAGCAGAAGTGGGTAAAAAGGATCCTAAAAAAGCGACCCAGGTGCGTACTCAATTGGCAGTTGAATATCTGAAGACCGGTGACCTGGATTCAGCGAAAAGAGCGCTAGATGAGGCGCTTAAAATTAATTCACGTGATGCTCAAGCTAATATGATGATGGGTGTTTTGTTACAGCAGGAAGGCAGTAAGCTGAACTTGGATCGTGCCGAAACTTATTTTAAGCGCGCGATCTCAGTCGAACCTAAAAATGCACAGGCACGTAACAATTATGGCACCTATTTGTATCAGCTTGAACGTTATAATGATGCAATTGAACAGTTTGCAATTGCAGGCGCGACACTGGGCTATGACCAGCGTTATCTTGCGCTTGAAAATATGGGGCGGATCTACCTGAAGCAGGGTGATCTGGTGAATGCTGAAAAATCATTCAAACAGGCCCTGCAAGCCAATCGCGATTCTTACATTTCAATGTTAGAGTTGGCAGAGATTTTTTATCTGAATCAGCAGTTCCCGGCAGCGTCGAATATGTATCAACAATTTGTACGTTCAGTGGGACAGAAAAACCAGGGTGCTCGTGCGCTCTGGATCGGCATTCGTACTGCGCGTGCCGAGGGTGATCAAATGGGCATGCAAGTATTGGTCAATCAATTGCGCGCATTATTCCCTGAAAGCCCGGAATACCAACGTTATTTGCAATTACAGTACAGTACTGAGGCCGTATGGAAGTAAATCCTAATTCACCATCGAATAATTCGAGCGTAGCGCCAAACGCGTTAGGAAATGTTCAACGTCCAGGTGAGTACTTGCGCCAGATTCGTATCAACCAGAAACTTGAGCTGGAAGATGTTGAAAGTGAACTGAATATTCCAGTCAAAACTTTGACTGCACTGGAACAGGATGATTATAAAGCTTTACCGGAAGCGACCTTTATCAAGGGTTATTATCGTACTTATGCGAAGTTCTTAGGCGTCGATGCATCGAATATCATTCAACGTTTTGATGAGATTTATGCCAATGATACCGGTCTGTTACCGAATCATGCCTTGAACAATTCCCCAATCAAGATTATGGGTAAATTACCAGGCTCTAATCGTGACCGTAACCGTAAATGGTTAAAACGCGGTTTAATCGCATTAGTGGCGTTAGCAGTTTTAGGTGTATTGGTAACGATAATCCAAAACTGGTCAGGCAATAGTAGCGCTGAAGTAGAACCAGAAGTAATGACTCAGGCATCAGACGTTGAAATCATTAATATGGATTCCAATGTAGCAGTATCTGGTGATCAGCTAAAACTTGAATTTAGCCGTCCTACTTCAGTCCATATTGTTGACTCAACCGGTAAAGTACTCGCTACTGGTCGTCAATCATCAACATTGGATTTAAATGGTGAAACTCCATTTCAGATCCGTCTTGATGATGCAACCGCTGTGGCCATGACCCTGAATAACGAAAATATTTCATTGTCACCATATACTGTAAACGGAAAAGCAGAATTCCGTTTATCACGTTAATGGCAAGAGAGTAGATACAAATCATGATTGTGAATCCGATTCAACGCCGTCCAACCCGCAAAATTCGTGTTGGTTCTGTTTATGTCGGTGGTGATGCGCCTATCAGCATCCAGAGTATGACCAATACCGAAACCTGTGATGTAGCCGCAACGGTCGCACAGATCCAGCGCTGCGTCGATGCGGGTGCTGATATCATGCGTGTTTCTGTACCAAGTATGGAAGCAGCGGCAGCGTTTGGGGAAATCCGTAAACAGGTGAGTGTGCCATTGGTTGCAGACATTCACTTCGACTACAAAATTGCCCTGGCAGTAGCTGACTTGGGCGCAGACTGTCTGCGTATTAACCCAGGTAACATCGGTTCAGAAGCCAAGATTCGTGAAGTCGTGGCAGCTGCGCGTCATAACGATATCTCGATGCGTATCGGCGTCAATGCTGGTTCATTAGAAAAAGACATCCAGAAAAAATATGGCGAGCCGACAGGCGAAGCACTGCTTGAATCGGCGATGCGTCATATCGATATTTTAGACCGTTTAGATTTCCATGAATTTAAAATATCGGTAAAAGCATCGAATGTGTTTCTGACTATGGATGCTTATCGTCTGCTGTCTAAACAGATTGATAACCCGCTGCACTTGGGTGTGACTGAGGCGGGCATTTACCGTACAGGTTCGGTGAAGTCTGCAATCGCCCTTGGTGGTCTGTTGATGGAAGGCATTGGTGACACCATGCGTATTTCATTGGCAGCAGCACCTGAAGAAGAAGTGAAGATCGGTTTCGATATTTTAAAATCGCTGGGTTTACGTTCTAACGGGATTAACTTCATTGCCTGCCCGAGCTGTTCACGTCAGGAATTTAATGTAATTAAAGTGATGCAATCGCTTGAAGAACGTTTGGAAGATATTCGTACACCAATGGATGTATCGGTGATTGGCTGTAAAGTAAATGGTCCGGGTGAAGCTAAGGAAGCCGACATTGGTGTAGTAGGTGCAAGTCCACGTTCACTGGTGTATCGTAATGGTGAAAAGAGCCATTTAATCGATACCAATCAACTGGTTGATGAAATCGAAGCTATGGTTCGTCAACGTGTTGATGAGCTTGAAAAAGCTAAATCTAAAGAAATTATTCGTACAAGTTTTCCTGAGTAGATCATGAGTTCAATCGTCGCAATCAAAGGTTTTAATGACATTCTCCCAACGCAAACCCCAGCTTGGAGACGTCTTGAACAGCATTTATCGGGTCTGATGGATGCCTATGGCTATCAACAAATTCGTTTACCAATCGTTGAACAGACCAATCTGTTCAAACGTTCAATCGGTGATGCAACGGATATCGTTGAAAAAGAAATGTACACTTTTCTGGACAAAGGCAATCCACCGGAGTCTTTGACGCTGCGTCCTGAGGGTACAGCAGGTTGCGTACGTGCCATGCTTGAGCATAACCTGCTGCGTGGTGCGACCCCGAAAGTGTGGTATGTCGGACCTATGTTCCGTTATGAAAAACCACAAAAAGGTCGTTACCGTCAGTTCCACCAGTTTGGTGTAGAAACTTTTGGTGTAGCAACGCCAGATCAAGATGCTGAATTGATTTTAATGACAGCGCGTTTATGGAAACGTATGGGTGTTTCGGACAAAGTTCAGCTTGAACTCAATACTTTGGGTGAGTCGGATGAACGTGCAGCATACCGCGCGGCATTGGTTGAATTTTTGGAGGCGCATAAAACCGATCTGGATGAAGATTCTCAGCGTCGTTTGACCACGAATCCATTACGTATCCTGGATTCTAAAGATGCCAAAACTCAGTCTATTTTAGAAAATGCACCTAAACTGCATGACTTTATGGGTGAAGAAACACTGGCGCACTTTAACCAGTTACAGCAATACCTGACTGATGCAGGCGTCAGCTTTGTCATCAACCAGAAACTGGTACGTGGTCTGGATTACTACAACAAAACCGTATTTGAATGGACCACAACGCATTTAGGTTCACAAGGTACAGTCTGTGCCGGCGGTCGTTATGATGGTCTGGTGGGTCAGTTAAAAGGTAAGGCAGACCAGTCTGTACCTGCGGTTGGTTTTGCGATGGGGATGGAGCGCTTACTGCTTTTACTGGAGCAAGTTGAAGACAACACACCTGTACGTGATTGTGAAGTGTTTCTGGTGGCAGATCCTGCTTCTCAAGGTCAGGCACTGGTCTTGGCTGAACAGATCCGTGACCAATTAGAAGCTGCCGGGAGTAGCATTCGCCTGAAAGTTGGCTCACAAGGTTCAATGAAATCGCAAATGAAAAAGGCAGACCAGTCTGGTGCGATCTATGCCGTGATTATGGGTGAACGTGAACTGGAAGCACAGACTTTTACCGTAAAAGAGCTGGCAACGGCAGAGCAATCAGATGTGCCATTTACTGATTTTGTGGCATTCTTCACAACTAAAATTTCTTCAAAATAATCGATAAAACATTAGGAAAGGGGTAATCACATGAGCGCAATTGGTGGTGATGAACAACTTGAAAGTTTGAAATCCTTCACAAAGAAGTATGGCTCTTCAATCATTACCGGGATTCTGGTTGCGCTGATTGCCTTTTTTGGATGGGAATATTGGCAGAAGAAGAACCTGGCGGAGTCGCAGAAGCAAACTGCCAAGGTACAGCAGTTAATGGATGATGCACGGTCTACTCAGGGCGATGCATTTGCTAAACTGTCTGATACTGCGGACAAGATTGTCAAGGAAGCACCTGACTCAGCGCAGGCGATTCAGACTCAGCTAGTAATGGCAAAACTGGCTTATGACAAAGAAGATTATGCAGCAGCTGAACGTGCACTGAAGAAAGTTGAAAACTCCAAGGTGGATGATGCAGGTCTGGTGCAAGTAGTTAAACTTCGTCTGGCATATGCCCAGCTGGCACAGAAAAAATATGATGCAGCACTGAAAACTTTAGAAGCGGTGAATGAGCCTGCTTTTAAAGCAACTGCAGATGAAGCACGTGGAGATATCTATGTTGCTAAAAATGATATTGAAAATGCCAAGAAAGTGTATCAAAGTGCATGGGATACTTTGGTAGAACGCAAAGAAGAACGTCAGATTTTACAAATTAAACTAGAAAGTGTTGGCGTATTGGTCGATGATCCTGAAATTGAACGCCCGATTATAGATACACAAGTGGAAGAAACTGAATGAATAGAAAATACAAACTCACCTGTGCCTTAACCGTGTTAACCCTTGCTTTGGCAGGTTGTGCGGGAAAAACCATTAAAGTGGAAGAAGCCAAGCCAAATCCACTTCCTAAACTTGCACAGGCAAAATCACTGGTTCCTGTATTTTCTAGCAGTGTTTCTTCTACGGATGAAGCAGATCCATTACGTTTACGCCTCGATGCAGACAACGGTGTGATTTTTGCCATTAATCCAAATGGGGAAATTTCTGCTTATCAGGGCAAGCAACGTCTTTGGCAGAAAAAAGTGTCTAAAGCCGGCTTAAGCGCGGGTGTGGAGGCGGCTTCTGGTCTGGTGATTGCAGGCAATACCAAAGGTCAGCTGTTTGCTTTAGATCAGCAGACGGGTGAACAGCGTTGGGCTGCCCAATTGTCGGGTGCCATTATTGCGCCCTCTTTAGTGCACGCAGACCGTGTGATTACCGTAGCGAATGACGGTATGGTCTTCGCTCATGAAGTCAGTACTGGTAAACAGGTGTGGACTTATAAGCTACCTAATGTACAATTCAGCCTGCGTGGTATGGCGGCACCAGTCGCACTTGACCCACGTCATGTACTGATTGCTTCAGCAAACGGCTATATTTATGCTCTGGATGCTGTTACTGGCGTGCCAAAAATGCAGCGCCGTGTAGCGGTATCTGATGGTCGCTCCGATATTCAACGTCTGAATGATATTGATGGTGAGCCGGTCGTTGCTGGTCAGTTTGTAGTAACAACCAGCTATCAAGGTCAGGTGACTGTGCTTGATCTGGCTTCACAACAGGTGATCTGGAGTGAAGATGCCAGCAGTATCCAGCGTCCAGAAGTTGTAGGTAATGGTGTCTTTGTAGCCCAGACTGATGGTAAAATCACCGCCTATGAAATTACGTCTGGCCAGAAACTCTGGGAAAATGACCAGCTGTTAAACCGTCAGCTGAGCAACCCGGTCATGCTGGGTACAGACCTTGTAGTCGGTGACCTGGACGGTGTATTACACCTGATTGATCCGTCTACTGGACAGATTGTTGGTCGTTCCAAGACTTCTGGTGAAGTTCGCACACTGCGTGTGATCGACAACCAGCTCTATGTGTCGACACGCAAGGGTGCTTACAGTATCTGGCAGAATCGTTAATTTTTCTGTGGCTTATGCTAAAATAAGCCAACCGTATTTTTTACGCGGGGTGATTGAATGTTCAATGCCCCGTGTTTTTATTTATTTTAGGCTTTAATCCTATTCCCATTTTCTTCCAGAACTTTCTGATGTTCAGGCCATTTTTAGACAGCCTGATATTGAATAAAGGTTAATCTATGAAACCCGTAATTGCGCTCATTGGTCGTCCGAACGTCGGAAAATCAACTCTGTTCAACCAGATAACCAAGAGCCGTGACGCATTGGTGGCAGACTTTGCAGGTCTGACACGCGACCGTAAGTATGGTGATGCTGTCTATCAAAATAAATCCTTCATTGTCGTTGATACTGGCGGTATCGGTGAGAACGAAGGTGGGATCGACTCTTACATGGCAGAGCAGTCTAAAACTGCAATCCATGAAGCAGATATGATCATCTTTGTGGTCGATGCACGTGCCGGATTGTTGGCATCTGATGAACAGATTGCCCGTGAGCTGCGTACTTTGGGTAAAAAAGTCTTCCTTGTTGCGAACAAGGTGGATGGAGTACACGCAGAAGCTGCTTTAGTTGAGTTCTATAAACTTGGCATGGGCGAGCCGATGCAAGTGGCG
Source organism: Acinetobacter sp. UBA3461 (assembly GCF_002381195.1). Taxonomy (NCBI): domain Bacteria; kingdom Pseudomonadati; phylum Pseudomonadota; class Gammaproteobacteria; order Moraxellales; family Moraxellaceae; genus Acinetobacter; species Acinetobacter sp. UBA3461. Next base: position 13,955 of record NZ_DFRO01000003.1, read on the forward strand.
GCGAGTCATGGTCGTGGTGTACAGCAGATGCTTGAAGAAGTACTTGCAGATGTGCCTGAAGATGAGTCTGAAGCTGAACACGATAAAAATACCGGTTTGCGTCTCGCGATTATTGGTCGTCCGAACGTTGGTAAATCCACCTTGGTCAACCGTTTACTGGGTGAAGAGCGTGTGGTGGCATTTGACCAGCCCGGTACAACACGTGACTCGATTTACATTCCATTTGAACGCGATGGCCGTAAATATACCTTGATTGATACCGCAGGTGTACGTCGTAAAGGTAAAGTCGATGAGATGATTGAGAAATTCTCAATTGTGAAAACTTTGCAGGCGATGAAAGATGCGCACGTGGTTGTCGTAGTTGTTGATGCACGTGAAGGAATTGTAGAGCAGGACTTGCACTTGATCGGTTATGCGATTGAAGCAGGTCGTGCCATGGTGATTGCGATCAATAAATGGGACAACATGTCTGAATATGATCGTAAGCAGTGCAAGCTGGATGTGGAACGTCGTTTTGACTTCATTCCATGGGCGAAGATTCACTTGATCTCTGCATTACATGGTACCGGTGTCGGTGAGCTTTATCCTTCGATCCACCGTGCCTATGATTCTTCACACCTGAAAGTCTCTCCTGCAAAAATCACCCAGATTCTGCAAGATGCGACTGAAGCTCACCAGCCGCCAACTGTTCAAGGCCGTCGTATCAAAATGCGTTATGCGCACATTGGCGGTCAGAATCCACCGACCATTGTCATTCATGGTAACAAGGTCGATAAAACTCCTGCGGATTACCGTCGTTACCTGGAAAATGTGTTCCGCAAAGTTTATAAACTTGAAGGTACACCAGTAAGAATTGAATTTAAAACTTCAGAAAACCCGTTCGAAGGTCGTAAGTCACAACTGGACGAACGTACTGCTGCGCGTCGCCGTCGTTATGTACAGAAATTCAAGAAAGCTGAGAAGAAATTCAAACGCGGTTAATCTGTATTTGAATAAAGTAAAAAGCCTGCAATAGCAGGTTTTTTTGTGTTTTTACCAGAGAGGTCTGAACTGTTTTATAATTCACTTGAGCAATAAAGGACCGTGTGATGCGTCAGATTCGAATTGATTTACACAAACTGCCAGTTCAAGCCATATCTGGCGGACTAACGCGTCAAGCGTATCTCCAGCAACGTAAACAACACATCATACAATTGCGAAATCAGTATTTATCCAGTGCTTTGAATTGCTCGATTAGTGATCATGATCTTGCACGTGCGGAGCATGGCAAACCCTATCTCAAAGATCACTCACATGTTGCCTTTAACCATAGCCATAGCCAGAATTTTTATGCACTTGCCATGAGCCAAACAGTCAAAGAAATTGGGGTGGATGTTGAAGAATTAAGCCGTAAAGTTCGTTTTGATGCATTGGCACAGCATGCCTTTCACCCTGAAGAATACGCAACCTGGCAACAGCTAAACAGTGATCCTGAATACTGGTTTAAGGTCTGGACTACCAAAGAAGCAGTATTAAAAGCACATGGTATGGGTATTCGTATGAACTTAAGTGAGCTCAATACTAAAGTACATCCACAGCAGCAGGGTGGCCTGTGTCAGCATGCGCAGCTTGGGGTCTTTGGATTTCAAAACTATGTATTTGGTGATTGTGTGCTCAGCGTAGCATGGCAGGCTGAGCAGTCCTGTCGTGGCTTCAGTTTTCCACAGATTCAGATTTACCAGTATCCGGTAGCATAAACAGGGGGATATAAGAATCAGGGTTTTCGGGCAATTAGCAAATTACTCATGCGGTTCACAAACTGCGGACTGAAACGTGACAAATGGTATAAGAACTGGCTTTTAAAGCCGACTGGCTGATGGGTAGGAACCAGTAAATTGTCCTTGCGCTGTACCAGTTTTAAAATATCCTTAGCGACATCTTCTGCACTCAAATGTACGCCCATTTTCTTGATGCTTTCTGCCTGCATATCCTGAACCATTGCAGTGCGCACAAAAAGTGGCATCACATCCATGACCCGGATGCCATGCTTGTGCCATTCAATATCCAGGCTTTCTGTCAGGCCTCGTACGGCAAATTTACTGGTGGCATAAGAAGCAAGATCAGCCTGACCATAGATCGCTGAAGCAGAGGAAAGGTTAATGACCCGGGCAAAAGCAGCACGCTCCAGAAAGGGAAAGGCTGCATAACAGCCATTGATCACACCCTTGATATTAATATCGACCGTACGGTGGTGTGCTTCAATAGGGGTCTTTTCAAAATTTCCTGAATAGAGAATGCCGGCATTATTCACCAGAATATTGATCTTGCCTGCCCAAGCTTCAAAATCTTCTAAGGCGGTTTGCCAGGATGCATAACTGGCGACATCCAGATAACCTGCATGCGCATTCGGGCCTAACTGTTCAGCCAGTTGTTCGGCAAGGCTAATATTCAGATCATAAATACCGACCTTGTAATCCTCGCGGCAAAATAGGCTGGCAACAGCAGCACCGATTCCTTGTGCTGCCCCGCTAATAAAGATACTGTGCATTGAGCTCACCTCCATGTTGATTGTTTTTAGAGCATAGCAAACATTGAGCAAAAGATATTTTCTTGTCCGATAAAATAAAGAGGTTTAAAGGTGGAACAATTACTGAGCATCATGCGAGAATTACGTGAAAAATGTCCGTGGGATCAACAGCAGACGCCTGAATCATTAACGCGTTATGCGATTGAAGAGGCGTATGAAGTTGAAGCGGCTGTTCGTTCCGGTAAGACTGAAGATGTACGTGATGAGCTTGGTGACCTGTTATTACAAGTGGTTTTTCAGTCGCAGATGTACAGTGAGCAAGGTGCTTTTAATTTTCAGGATGTAGTGCAGGCGATTAGCGATAAATTAATCCGCCGTCATCCACATGTATTTCAGGCTGAACAGTTTTCCAAACTCAGCCCTGAAGATGTGGCTGTATTGTGGAAAAAGATTAAGGCACAAGAAAAACAGGGTAAGCCCCGTTTCCGTCTGGATGATGTGAAACATGCACCGGCACTCGTACAGGCAGACGAAATCCAGAAAAATGTGGCAAAAATTGGTTTTGATTTTCCTGATGTGGATGGTGCATTCGGTAAGCTTGAAGAAGAGTTAGGTGAATTTAAAGAGGCAATGGTAGGACAGAAATCCGACGAAATTCTGGAAGAATTTGGTGATTGCTTATTCTCTCTGGTCAATGTTGGTCGTAAACTTGGAATTTCGAGTGAGATGGCACTATTAGGTACTATCCATAAATTCCGTACTCGATTTGCCTTGATGGAACATCAGGCAGTACAACAGAATCTGAATATAGAAGACCTGTCACTGACTGAACTGGATCAGTTGTGGGAACAGGCGAAACAAGAATTAAAACAACGGGTCACGCATGAAAATAATAAAAATTCGGTCAATCAGCAGAGAACTGATTAGTATCATCCTTACAATTTTATATGTACTGTACAGTTCGTTTGCAGCTGCTGCTCAAAATGAAAGTTATGCTGACTGGAAGGCCAAACAGCAACAATATGATGCACGGCTGAAACAACAGCAGAATCGGCCATCCCAAAATCATAGCAATCACTATCTGGCGAAGCCGGAGCTTGCAGCTGTTTCCAGTGTAGACAGGATCCGGCTGAACTCCGCTACGGTCGAGCAGTTGCAGCAGCTGCATGGCATTGGTCAGAAGAAAGCAGAAGCAATTATTGAATATCGCAACACGCATGGCAAGTTTAAACGTGTTGAAGATATTCAGTTGGTCAAGGGGATTGGTCCTGCACTATTTGCTAAAAATCAAGCTCGACTGGCGCTGTAAATCATCTAAATTTAAAGTGAATCCTCTATCATTGCTGGATACAGGATTGACATAATCAAATTGCCCTTTAGCCGTGTAAGCGATATGATTAGCGTCATCTTAGAATTTTACGTTCAGACGTAGGAGACAGCGTCTTTTGCAAACTTTGCGCGCGTCAAAATGTGGTTTATCAACCGCTCAATTACCTTCTTATATCCTCGATGTGATTGATGCCTTAAATAAGGCCGGCTATGAAGCTTATATTGTTGGTGGTGGTGTACGAGATCTGATGCTGGGCTTGAATCCCAAGGATTTCGATGCTGTCACTAACGCAACTCCCGCTCAGGTCAAAGAAGTATTCGGGCGACGTTGTCGTATTATCGGGCGTCGTTTTGAGCTGGCTCATGTCTATTCTGGTCGCGAACTGGTAGAAGTCGCGACTTTCCGGGCACCGCCGAAAAAGGCCGTCACTTCGGCGCAGGGCATGATTCTGCGTGACAATAACTGGGGAACTATCGAGCAGGACTTTGCTCGCCGTGATTTCTCGATTAATGCAATGTATTACCAGCCACGTAAAGGTATTGTGCTGGATTTCTGCAATGCAGTAGATGATATTAAACATAAAACACTGCGCCTGCTGGGTGATCCAACACTCCGCTTTGAAGAAGATCCAGTCCGTATGCTGCGTACGTTGCGTTTTGCAGCAAAATTAAATTTCAATATTGATGAAGCGATTCTGGATATTTTTACACCAGAAATGACCCAGCTGCTTCGTGATGTATCTCCGCATCGTCTTTATGATGAGTCACAGAAGCTGTTCACCATGGGGCATCTCAACCGCGTCTTGCCAATGCTGATTGATTTCGGGATCTGGCGTCAGCTGTTTGCAGAGATCAAGCCTGAAATCACACCGTTTATTGAACGTGCTGCGACCAATACCGATCAGCGTATTTCGATTGGCAAGACGATTAATCCCGCGTTCTTCTATGCTGTATTGTTATGGAAGCCATTCCTGGAACGTTGTGATTTCTACTTGAGTAAAGGCATTATTCCAGCTGAAGCACGTGCTCAAGCAGGCCTGGATGTGCTGAAGCGTCAAGCAACCCGTACCATCATTCCACGTTTTGCGGAAACCTTTATCCGTGAAGTCTGGGAAATGCAGACCCGGCTGTTGAATCCAAAACCGCAGCAGATTGAAGCGCTGTCTGGTCATGCGCGTTTTCGTGCCGGCTTTGACTTCCTGTTACTCCGCGAAAAATCAGGTGATGAAACGGCACAGGGCATGGGGAGCTGGTGGGATGCTTATCAGCAAATGGGCGGTGACGAAAAAGAACGTGCCATTGCACAGTATAACCGTCAGCGTGCCAAGAGCCGTCGTAAAGCGACTCAGGAAGAGCATCTGGAACAGCGTCTGGCTGTTCAGGAAACCACTGAGATTGAGCCATTAGTCAATGAGCCGGAACCACGTAACCGTCGTACCCGCAAACCTAAGCCAGCAGCAGAGAAACCAGTTTCTCATGCAGCAGCGAGTGCAAGCGGTGAGATTGGTCCGGATCATCCAATTATGAAACGTAAGCGTGTACAGCGTGATTTAAGCCAAGTTGTTTTTGGACCGACACAATGACCATTACTTATATTGGCTTAGGCAGTAATCTTGGTGATTCACGCCAGATTATGGCTGAGGCGGTACAGAAACTGACAAGCTTGGGAACAGTGAAAATATCCCATTTGTATCAAAGTCCACCGATGGGTCCACAGGATCAGCCAAATTATCATAATGCTGTGGTGCAGTTGATTACCGATCTGGCACCACTCGATCTGCTGGATTGCCTACAGGCATTGGAACAGGAAGCGGGTCGGGTACGTTTACGCCACTGGGGTGAACGTACCCTGGATCTGGACCTGCTTATTTATGGTGATGAACGTATTCAGAATGAGCGTTTGACTGTGCCGCATGTCGGTGTAATGGAACGTGATTTTGTATTATTGCCGTTGTTGGATCTTGATACTGAATTACAGCTGAATGGACAATCATTAAAAGACCTGGACATCGTAAAACAATCGACTTTGACGGTCCTTGATCGCACGAATTGGGCAAATATTTAATTTTTATTTATTGGTATGTTCGCGAGAACTTCAATAAGAGAGGAACACCTTCATGATCAGTCTGAGCGACTTAAGACGATTCAAGGCGGACGGCCGTAAATTCTCCTGCCTGACCTGCTACGATGCCAGCATGGCCAAAGCCATGGAAATTGCCGAAGTAGATACGATTCTGATCGGGGATTCCCTGGGTATGACCATTCAGGGACATGATTCTACTTTGCCAGTCACTGTAGCAGATATGGCATATCACACTGCTGCAGTGCGCCGTGCGAATCAGCATGCCTTTATCCTGACTGATCTGCCATTTATGAGTTATGCAACATTGAATGATGCCTTGCAAAGTGCCCGTACCGTGATGCAGGCGGGTGCTCAGATGGTCAAGCTGGAAGGTGGAGCATGGCTGGCTGAAACCGTACAGGTCATGACGCGTAACGGTATTCCAGTTTGTGTACACCTAGGTTTGACACCACAATCAGTGAATGTATTTGGTGGTTATAAATTACAGGCACGTAACCGTGCAGCGGCAGATCAGCTGCTTGCTGACTGTAAGGCTGTGGTTGAAGCTGGTGCTGCCTTGTTATTGCTTGAATGTGTGCCTGCACAACTTGGCAAAGAAGTGGCTGAGTTATTCCCGGAGATTCCAGTGATTGGTATTGGTGCGGGTGTAGATACGGATGGTCAGGTGCTTGTAGTGCAAGACATGCTGGGCCTGAACTTTGGTCATACGGCTAAATTTGTACGTAACTTTATGAAAGAACAATCAGGTGCCAATGCAATCCTGGATGCATTCAAGGCCTATCATGCTGCTGTACTAGACAGCTCATTCCCTGCACCTGAACATACATTCCAGGTTGAGTTATAACATGAAAACAGAAACTACCATCCAGGGTTTGGCGGCCTCATTAAATCCGGCTCGTTCAGCACGTAAAATTATTGGCTTCGTACCCACCATGGGGAATCTGCATCAAGGTCACTTAAATCTGGTACGTGAAGCCCGCAAGTTATGTGATGTAATCGTGGTCAGCATCTTCGTGAATCCGATTCAGTTTGGGCCAAACGAAGATTTTGATAATTATCCACGTACCTTGGAACAGGATCAGCAGTTATTGGCTGAAGTAGGCTGTGACATCGTCTTTGCACCAAGTGTGGAACAGATGTATGGCAACAAGCCGCGTCTGACCAATATCAGTGTTTCGGATATCACTAACGACCTGTGTGGTTTACAGCGTCCGGGGCATTTCGATGGCGTAGCAGTTGTCGTGACAAAATTGTTTAACATGGTTCAGCCAAATTATGCTTTCTTTGGTGAAAAAGATTATCAGCAGCTGGCAGTGATTCGCCAGTTTGTGCAAGACCTGAATATTCCACTGGAAGTGATTGGGGTGCCGATAGCGCGCGCTGAAGATGGTTTGGCACTGAGTTCACGGAACGGTTATCTGACCGAGCAGGAACGCCAGACTGCACCAGTGATCTACCGCAGCTTAAAAGCAGCGGAACAGCAGCTGCATGAAGGTATAGTATTAGATACTGTGTTGACTGGTATTCGCCAGACCCTCACTGAGGCTGGTTTTGTGGTAGATTATATTGAGGCACGTACGCCAGAATTGCAAAAGATTGATGAATTTAATCAGGATCTTGTGTTATTCATTGCAGCAAAATTAGGTAAGACACGTTTGATCGACAATCTGCAGGTAAAATATTCTGCACGTCATTAATAGGGTAGCAGTGCATGAAGCGCATCTTAATTGTGACAGGCCAATCTGGTTCAGGTAAGTCATCTGCCTTGCAGGTACTGGAAGACCTGGGTTATTACTGTATCGATAACCTGCCGCTGGCACTGCTTCCTGAAATTGTCGCGAAACTGGATCAGGAAAATAACCTGGAACAGTTGGCATTAGGAGTGGATGTTCGTAGCACCCGGGCGGATCTGCAAGAATTTGATCATGTGTTTGAACAGCTGCAACAACATGGCACAGTCGATGTTATTTATCTAACTACGCAGGATCAGGAGCTGATTGCACGTTTTAGTGCTTCACGCCGTCCGCATCCGCTGGCTGCACGTTTTAAAAGTCTGAATGAATGCATTCAGGAAGAAAAATTACTTTTGCTTCCGATCCAGTTGCGCTCGACGGTACATATCGATACTTCTGACAAAAGTGTGCATGACCTGAAGCATACCTTACTGCATAAGCTCGGTCAGACCGATAACCTAATTCTGATTTTACAGTCCTTTGGTTATAAGCATGGTATTCCATTGGATGCCGATTATGTCTTTGATGTGCGTCATCTGCCTAACCCGCACTGGGATCTGGAACTACGTAAATTTTCCGGACTGGATCAGCCTGTACAGACTTTCCTGGAAAAGAGTGAGCAGGTAGAAGACATGTTCCAAGACATTTACTACTTTTTGGAAAAATGGCTACCGGCTTTTGCTGAAGGGCACCGTCACTACATCACAGTTTCTGTGGGTTGTACCGGTGGTCAGCATCGTTCTGTTTATATTGTGGATAGACTAAAAAAAGCGCTTGAGGCAAAATGGTCTGTTCAAGTCCTCCACCGAGAAATGAAGCACTGGTCATGATTGATACGACGGTTGACGTAATTAACAAATTGGGTTTACATGCGCGGGCATCGGGTAAGCTCATTGAAGTCACCACCAAATTTCGTTCCAATATTCAGATTGGAAAGGGTGACAAGCTCGTCGATGCAAAAAATATCATGTCCTTGCTCATGCTAGGAGCGGGCAAAGGCACAACATTACGCTTGGTACTTGAAGGAGCAGATGAAGAAAAAGCTTTATCTGAAATTCAGGCACTGTTTGCGGCAAAATTTTATGAGGCAGATTAATCGTGGCACGTCGACCGAGCAGTTTAACTGAAGAAGATTTCGAATCTTTAGAGGGACGCGCAAGTAAAACCGAACAGAAAAAGGCAGTCCAGCGTATGGCTGCTTTAGGCGCACAGCTGGCAGAACTGAGTGCGAAACAAATCAAGAACCTTCCTGTTGAAGAGCGTTTGATTGAAGCCTTGCTGGATGTTCAGCAAATTAGTTCACATGAAGCACGTCGTCGCCAATTCTCACGTATTGGCAAATTACTACGTAACGAAAATGAAACCGTGATTCTGTCCTACCTGACCCCAAAACAGGGTTTGAAAAAGACAGCACAATTACAGCGTTGGGTGGACCGTATTGTCAAAGATGGTGATCCGGCGATTAACGAATTTACCAAAACCTATAATGCAACAGAACGTCATACCTTACGTCAGCATTATTTGCGTGTACATCGTGATCTAAAAAATCAGGCACCTGAAGAAGAGGTTACAGCATCAAAGCTGAAACTGTTCAACTATGTACAGCAGGTAGCACTGATTTCAGATAATTGATTTCGTGTCGATAGAGAAGGCGATCCTAGAAGGTCGCTTTTTTTTATATCCGTATTTTACCAAACAGAAAATTATATAAGATTCATGAGCTGGAATTATGAGCTCAAGCATAATTTTTAAAGAAACAATTTATAAGAATTGTAGTGGCTGCTTACAATTAACATTCAGGAAATCTCAGTCATTAACAAAAAAATTGGTACTTTATGCCAGTTTTATTGTGCTTAATTAACAAAAATTAGACATATCAAAGAATTAACTAAATTACATGGTTAGTTAGAAGATTAATCATTTGAGCATTATGAAGCAAAAAATAGGATATTTACTCGTAAAAGATTGGTTGGTGAAGAAATTCTTAACAATATTAATCTAAATAATTTATTTTAGTGCTATTATTTTAAATTAAATTAATTATCTATAGGCTTGGCACTAGTATTTAGTTTAGGTGCATGTTACAAGTGGTGGTGAAAAAATAGACATTTCAGTGACATTATCAGGGTTGTTTATAGGTTTACAAATAACGGTTAATGTCAAATTTGTTTTACATTTTTTAAAGAAAAAATGAACGTATACGTAGTTAAATGTAATGAAATCAATTAATCTAGATGTTAGGAAATGTTGTTGAGACTGTTTAGATTCTTTGTTATTGATTGTATAAAATTGGTCGAATAAATAAACATAACCATGAGAGGCAGAGATGAAGCTTAACCTTCTGGAGATAGGTCAAAATACTGAACAGCTAAGCTCATGCCGCCTGTCTCTTATTTTGGGCGTAAATACTTCCAATAACCTAATTAATACATTTGCTCGAGTCGCACGTCGGCTACTTAAGACTGAAAAATGTTTACTGGGTTTTCATAAAGAACCTTATATCTGGTATTCCACTGCTTCAGAATTTTGGGGGTTTGAAACGCCGCCCGAATTAAATCTGCTCAATTATCTTAAAAATGATGACTGTCTGGATCATACGCATCCTGCCTATACAGAAATGTCAGAATATATTCGTAGTCTTGGTGTAGAGCATAAGCGCCTGATCTCCTTTAATCTGAAAGCCAGTGATACCCACTCAATTGGTCATGTGGTATTTTTTGATCAGAAAGAAGAGGGCTTTGATCAGGAAGATATTCGTCTGGTGCAGGAGTTTGCCGATGGGCTGGTCGGACGGATTCGCTTGCATGAAGACTATAATGAACTGAAGGAAATGTACGAGCAGCAATGCGCCATGAACTTCAGTAAGACGAAATTCTTCCAGATAATTGCTCATGACCTGCGTGCACCCTTTCATGGTTTACTTGGATTCTCGGAAGTATTGGCTGAAGAACGTCATACACTGGATGATTCAAGTGTTCAGAATATTGCCGATTATCTCTGTGAAAATGCCAAGTCAACTTATAACTTGCTGGAAAGCCTGCTGACTTGGGCGATGGCTGAAGGTGGACGTTTTGTTTACCATCCGATCAATTTTGAGCTAAAACAGTCCAGCAAAATTGTTTGCGATGTACTCAAAAGCTTAGCATTGAATAAAAAAATCGACCTGATTGACCGCATTCCTGAAGGAGTGAAGGTCAATGCTGATATCAACATGATTACTTCAGTGCTGCAAAACCTGGTCTCCAATGCACTGAAATTCACCCCAACCGATCAGCAGGGTCAGGTCATTTTGACTGCTGAAGCTGAAGACGAGCTGGTCAGAATCAGCGTGCAGGATACCGGTCTGGGCATGACTGAAGAACAGATGCAAAATCTGTTTAAGCCAAATCTGACAGTAAGTGTGAAAGGCACAGATAATGAAAAAGGCGCGGGTCTTGGTCTGGTATTGTGTAAGCGATTTGTCGATCTGAATCATGGTCAAATTTATGTGGACTCTAAAGAAGGTCAGGGTACGACCTTTAGTGTATTGTTGCCAAAAGCCACCAATGAACATCAGGCACTGGCACTTGCTGAACCGGCAGGTGCATTAAAAGAAAAAAATTAATTTCCGTCCAAGGCATTCACAGCGCTGCCAGTCACCTGTTATAACTAGAAAAAATCTTGCAGGTGACAAGGACTGGAAATGAACGACGTACAATTGCAGAAAACTTTAAGGGCAAGCCAATATGCCGAGCAGGTATTGTCCAGACACGCTGCCTTGCTGCAGCAGGACTATGCAGTTGACCATTTTCAGCATGCTTTAAGTAATGAACAAATCAAGCAATCTGTCACAGATACTCTTACCAATATTAGTGATGAAGAGCAATGGATGAGTACGTTACGTACTCTGCGTGCTCGCCTGATGTTTCGCTGGATCTGGCAGGATGCCAATCAACTTACTAATGTCATTACTCTCACTCGTGAACTTTCTGATTTTGCCGATGCCGCCATTTGTGCCGCCAAAGATTTTGCCCGTATTCCCTTGGTTGCAAAGTATGGCCAGCCGATTGGCTACAATGGAAAGGTGCAAGACTTAATTGTAATTGCTATGGGGAAACTGGGTGCTCAGGAACTCAATCTTTCTAGTGATATTGATCTGATTTTTGCTTTTGATGAGCAAGGGGAAACCGATGGGCGAAAATGTATTGATGTGCAGCAGTTTTGCATTCTGTGGGGACAAAAGCTGATCTACCTGTTAGATCATATTACCTCAGATGGTTTTGTCTTCCGTGTCGATATGCGCCTGCGTCCTTGGGGCGATGGTTCACCATTAGCAATTAGCCATGTCGCGCTGGAAAAATATCTCAGCCAGCATGGTCGTGAATGGGAACGATATGCCTGGATCAAGGCGCGGATTGTTAATCCAACGCCTGAGGGTGATGAGTTGCTAGAGATGACACGTCCATTCGTCTTCCGTCGCTATGTGGACTACAGTGCTTTCGCAGCTATGCGTGAAATGAAAGCGATGATCCAGCGTGAAGTGCAGCGCCGCAATATTGAAGATGATATCAAACTTGGTGCTGGCGGGATTCGTGAAGTTGAATTCATTGTTCAGGTGTATCAGCTGATTTATGGTGGCGCCAAGCTGGAATTACAGGATCGCCAATGTCTGGTCAGTCTCAAGCACTTGGTTACCGCTGAATTGCTGGATGAACAAGCAGTAGAAGATCTTGAGGATGCTTATTTATTCCTGCGCCGGGTTGAACATGCGATTCAGGCGCTGAATGACCAGCAAACTCAGTCATTACCAACCGATGATGACCCTCGCCAGCGTATTGCTGATACTTTGGGATTTGTTGACTGGGCAGCATTTATGGATGTGTTGGATCAGAAGCGCGCCAAAGTGATTTACCAGTTTGAACATCTGATTAAAGAGAATGGTCCAGAAACTCAACTCTCAAGTTTTACCCAACTGGAACAGCAGTTAAATGCAGTACTAGATGTAAATGCCCGAAATCTGGTGCATGAGTTCTGGAACAGTAATACCTTAAAAAAACTGCCGGCCAAAGCCTTACAGCGTTTGAAAACGTTTTGGCCTTATCTGATTGAAGCAATTTTGCAATCTGATCAGCCGCAGACGGCTTTAGTACGTCTGATGCCATTGGTTGAATCAGTCATGCGCCGCACTGTGTACTTGGTCATGCTGATTGAAAGCAAAGGTGCACTTCAGCGTCTGGTCAAGATGGCAACTGTCAGCCCATGGATTTGTGAAGAATTAACCCATTATCCGGTGTTACTGGATGAATTCCTGTCTATGGATTTTGAGCTGCCAAAGCGTAAAGATCTTGAAGATTCTCTACGTCAGCAGTTGCTGCGTATTGAGCTTGATCAGGTGGAAGACCAGATGCGGGTATTGCGTCTGTTTAAAAAATCCAATGTGCTGGCTGTTGCTGCCAGTGATGTGTTGGCAGAAAGTCCTTTAATGAAAGTATCAGATGCTTTGACTGATATTGCTGAAGTGTCTGTAAATGCTGCCTTGCATTTAGCCTATCAAATTGTGGCCAAAAAGCATGGTTTCCCACTTGATGCCGAAGGGCAACGCTGTTCAGTCGATCATACTGCTTTTGCCGTGATTGGCTATGGCAAGGTGGGCGGGATTGAACTCGGTTATGGTTCTGACCTGGATTTGGTATTTATTCATTTTATGAATGAACAGGCAGATACTGACGGACTGAAACCAATTAGTGGCTTTGAATTTGCCATGCGTGTGGCGCAAAAGCTGATGTCACTGATGACTACACAAACCTTGGATGGGCGGGTTTATGAAGTTGATACCCGCTTACGTCCTTCAGGGGAAGCAGGTTTATTGGTTACCAGTCTGAAAGCTTTTGAACAGTATCAGTTTAAGAGCGCCTGGCTCTGGGAACATCAAGCCTTGGTACGTGCCCGTCCAATCGCAGGGGAAATGAGTTTACGTAAAAAATTCGAGATATTGCGCTGTGATATCTTGACCCAAAAACGGGATATCGGTCATGTGCGTGAAGAAGTATTAAAAATGCGTCAGAAAATGAAAGATCATCTGGGTTCTTCAAAAGAGCAAAAAAAAGATGGAATTTTTCATTTAAAACAAGATGCAGGTGGTATCGTTGATATCGAATTTATGGCACAGTATGCGGTGTTAGCTTGGAGTGGGACGAATAAAGATCTCGCCCATTACTCCGACAATGTACGAATCCTTGAGGATGCCGCAAAATCAGGTTGCTTATCCAGCGACGATGCGACTGCTCTGATTCAAGCTTATCTCCGTGAACGCGCCGAGAGCCACCGCTTAGCCCTTGCAAATCAATCCATGCAAGTGTCTGCAAGCGACTGGCACGATACCCGAAAGACCGTTTGCAAGTTATGGCAAAGACTGATTGATCCAAGTGCAGTATTTGCACTGGATAGTGAATAATTGTGAAAAATTGGAGTTTGTGGCATGAATTTGGCTGATCGTGATGGTTTCATTTGGCAAGACGGACAACTGGTAGATTGGCGTGAGGCAAAAACTCACGTATTAACACATACCTTGCACTACAGCATGGGGGTGTTTGAAGGTGTCCGTGCTTATGAAACCCCGAATGGAACGGCTATTTTCCGTCTGAAAGAACACACCAAACGTTTACTTAATTCTGCAAAAATTTATCAAATGAAAGTTCCATTTGATCAGGCAGCGTTAGAACAAGCTCAAATTGATGTCGTTCGTGAAAACAAATTAGCGTCTTGCTATTTACGTCCAATTATCTTTATTGGTTCTGAAAAACTGGGTATTGCCGCAACTGACAATACCATTCATGCAGTGGTTGCTGCGTGGAGCTGGGGTGCTTACCTGGGCGATGAAGCAATGGCGAAGGGTATTCGCGTAAAAACTTCTTCATTTACCCACCATCACCCTAACGTGACCATGTGTAAAGCCAAAGCATCAGGTAACTACACGCTGTCGATTCTTGCACATCAAGAAGTAGCACATTCTGGTTATGACGAGGCAATGCTTCTAGACCCACAAGGTTATGTGTGTCAAGGTTCAGGCGAAAACGTATTCCTGGTACGTGATGGCGTGATTCATACACCTGATATCGCAGGTGGTGCGCTTGATGGTATTACCCGTCAAACGATTATTACCATTGCCAAAGATCTTGGTTATGAAGTGGTTGAACGCCGTATTACCCGTGATGAATTCTATATTGCTGATGAAGCATTCTTCACCGGTACTGCTGCTGAAGTAACGCCTATCCGTGAATACGACGACCGTCAAATCGGTGAAGGCAAACGTGGTCCGATCACTGAGCAAATCCAGACTGCATTCTTCAATGCGGTTCAGGGTAAAGACCCTAAATATGCGCACTGGCTAACTTACGTAAAATAAGTTCAACAGATAAAAAAGGACTCAAATGAGTCCTTTTTTTATGGCTAGAAGAATCTATTAAACCTGATAGAAATCGCGATACCAGTCAACAAACTGTTTTACGCCATCTTCAACAGAAACAGAAGGTTTGTAACCTACACTTTGTTCTAGTGCTGAGCTATCAGCGAAAGTATCTGGTACATCACCGGGTTGTAGTGGCAGTAAGTCCAGAATGGCTTCTTTGCCGACTGCTTTTTCAATGGCATGGATATATTCAATCAGTTTGACTGGCGAATTATTGCCGATGTTAAAGATCCGGAACGGGGCATTGCTGGTGGATGGATCAGGATTGTTGCTATCCCAGTCTGGATTTGGTGCAGCAATCTGGTCACTGGAACGGATCACGCCTTCAGCAATATCTGCAACAAAGGTGAAATCACGGGTATGGTTGCCGTGGTTAAAAACCGGAATAGATTTGCCTTCAATAATGTTCTTGGTGAACTTAAAGAGAGCCATATCCGGACGCCCCCAAGGACCATAGACAGTAAAGAAGCGCAAGCCTGTGGTTGGCAGTTTGAAGAGGTGGCTATAGCTATGTGCCATCAATTCATTGGCACGCTTTGTTGCTGCATAGAACTGGATCGGATGGTCGACACCATGCTTTTCACTAAAAGGCATGGTAGTGTTGGCACCATACACGCTACTGGTACTGGCATAAGTCAGATGTGGTGTTTTGGCATAGCGACAGGCTTCAATGATATTGGTAAAACCGACAATATTGCTTTCCACATAACTCATCGGATTTTCAAGCGAATAACGTACGCCTGCCTGTGCAGCAAGATGAATCACGCGATCAAATTGATGTTCCTGAAAACACTTGTCAACTGCGGCTTTATCTGCAAGGTTGGCATGATAAAAGTCGAACTGCCCCGACTGCTGTTCCGCTGTTTGAGTTAGCAGATCTACACGTGCCTGTTTTAAAGCTGGATCGTAGTAGTCATTCATGTTGTCAAAACCGACCACATCATCACCACGTTCTAAAAGCTTTTTGGAAACATGGAATCCAATAAAACCTGCTGCACCTGTTACCAGAATTTTCATTCATCGCCTCCAAAAATATCACGGGTATACACTTTATCTTCAACGTCACTCAAATCTTTGGATTGACGATTGGTGATAATCACATCTGCCCGCTGTTTAAAGGCTTCTAAATCAGTAATCACTTCAGATTTAAAGAACTCGCTTTCTTTTAATGCCGGTTCATAAACAATGACTTCAACCCCCTTGGCTTTAAGGCGTTTCATTACCCCTTGAATGGCAGAGGCACGGAAATTATCTGAGCCACTTTTCATAACCAGTCGATAAATCCCGACCACCGACGGATTCCTTGCCAAAATAGAATCGGCAATAAAGTCTTTACGGGTACGGTTAGAATCCACAATAGCTTGAATCAGATTGCTAGGTACCTGACTATAGTTCGCCAATAGCTGTTTGGTATCTTTTGGCAGGCAGTAACCTCCATAACCAAAGGAAGGGTTATTATAGTGATTGCCAATTCGTTGGTCCAGACAGACACCTTCAATAATTTGCTGAGTATCTAAACCGAACGTTTGTGCATAGGTATCCAGTTCATTGAAGAAAGCTACGCGCATAGCCAGATAGGTATTGGCAAATAACTTGATTGCTTCTGCTTCGGTTGAGTCAGTGAACAAAACAGGACTGTCTTTTTTTATTGCACCTTCAATCAGCATATCTGCGAATTGTTGAGCACGCGCTGACTTCTCTCCAACAATAATACGTGATGGATAAAGGTTGTCATGTAAAGCTTTACCTTCACGCAAGAATTCTGGAGAGAAAATAATATTTTCTGTATTAAATTTTTCTTTAACCGTTTTGGTGAAGCCTACAGGAACCGTAGATTTAATAATCATGACCGCTTGAGGGTTAATCTCGGTCACATTACGAATAACGCTTTCGACGCTTTGGGTATTAAAATAATTGGTTTTGGTATCATAATC
>NZ_DFRO01000003.1:31204-86421 GCF_002381195.1 Acinetobacter sp. UBA3461
TTAAAAAAGTTGAAATGTCAGGATCCTGAATCGGAGAAATCTTCTGATTTAACATTTCAACTTTATTGTCAATAATATCTAATGCCACGACTTCATGATGTTGTGAGAAGATCATGGCATTGGAAAGGCCGACGTAACCGGTGCCTGCAACTGCTATTTTCATATCAACCTGATTATGTATTTTTAATAGGGGAGCCAGAGCCCAAGCCAATAGTGGTGTTCTCAAGGCGGTTTCATATCATACCATAAAGTATTTTGAGTATTATGAAGGTGTTGAAAAGCGGGGGAGTAACTTTGCTTTAGAGATGGTATGATATGGCGCAGAATGCTGGTGGAAGATGAATACATGCAGGAAAACGTAAACGACTCACTGTCAGGTCAGGCTCATACACAGTCTGAACAGAATATTGTGCTATGCATGAAGTGGGGCACCAAATATGGGGCAGAGTACGTCAATCGTTTATACAACATGGTCAAGCGTCATACTACGGTTGACTTTAAAATGGTGTGTCTGACAGACCGTACCGAGGGCATTGATCCTGCTGTTGAATGTTTTCCTATTCCGCCATTGGCCTTGCCAGCAGGTAGTCCTGAACGTGGCTGGAATAAGTTATCGACCTTTGAACCTGATTTATATGGTTTAAAAGGAAATGCACTTTTTCTCGATTTAGATGTTGTGATTGTCGATAATATTGACAGTTTCTTTACCCATCCGGGTGATTTTTTGATTATTCATGACTGGAAACGTCCATGGCGTATTACCGGAAATAGCTCGGTTTATCGTTTCAAGCTGGGAGCTTTTCCTGGTTTGATGCCATATTTCCGTGAACATTTTGATGAAATCCGTCAGAAGTTTCGTAATGAGCAGGCTTATTTATCCTGGTATGTTGATCAGGAAAAGAAACTGAGTTACTGGCCGGATTCCTGGTGCAAGAGCTATAAATATCACTGTCTGCAAAAAATTCCAATGGCTTATTTCAAGCCGCCTGTGAAGCCGGAAGGTGTCAAAATTATTATTTTCCATGGTGAAATCAATCCACCTGACGCAATTAACGGCGGCGGTGGTAAATGGTACCGTTATGTTCTGCCATCGCAATGGATCAAGGATGCGTGGCAATAATTATTAAGTGTAGTAATTAAGCAATCCGGTACCTATTTTAAAGTGATGAAGTAAATGCAGCAGCAAATTGATATTGTAATTGCCTGGGTGGATGGCAATGATCTGGAATTAAAAAAGAAACGGCATAAATATCTGACTGGTGAAGATGCATCCGATGCAGTCAGTGATACCCGCTTCGCCAGTAATAATGAAATCTACTACAACATTGCTTCAATCCTGAAATATGTACCTTTTTGCCGCAATATTTTTGTAGTGACCGATAACCAGCGCCCAGAATTTATTGATGAATTTACTGCACAAGGCCTGTGTACTGCCGATAAAATTCGTGTAGTGGATCATCGGGAAATTTTCAGAGGTTATGAGCAGCATTTGCCTACTTTCAATACCCGATCCATTGAAAGTATGCTCTGGAACATTGAAGGATTATCAGACTACTTTATTTATTTGAATGATGACTTTTTCTTTAATTCAACTGCGCAGCCAGAAGATTTTCTAAACGGTAATCATTTGGTGATCTATGGCCACTGGCAAAGCAGTTTTGCGTTGAAAACAAAGTTAAAATATCGCCAATTTTTGCAGCGTCAATTTGGCAAGCCGATTCAGCCGAAGCACATGATTGCACAAATGTTAGGGGCAGATATCCTGGGTTTCAAAAAGTTTTTCGAGATCCATCATTATCCACATATTGTTGATCGTCATGTTTTGAAAGATTATTTATTGGAACATCCGCAGCTGCTGGAAACCCAGATTAAATACAAGTTCCGTAGTGTAGAGCAGCTTAATCCCATTTCACTGATGAATCATATCAAGATTCAAAAGCAGCAAGCTGAGCTGAAGCCTGATATTGAACTGGCTTATCTGAAAAATGAAGATAGCCTCGACAGTTTCGTTTCAGCTTTAGATAATTCTGCAATAAAATATGGTTGTATCCAGAGTCTGGATCAATTAAAGCCAGCAGATGCAAAGCAGATCAGTAATGCCATGCAGCAAAAACTGGCTGGTTATTTGCCAAATTCAATTTTAGCTTAGAGGTTCATGATGAAAGTAATTACTTATCTGATTAATCTGGATGGTAGTCATGAACGGCTTGAACGGGCGACTCAGCAACTAGATGCAGTGCACTGGCCTTTTGAGCGTTTCTCTGCAGTCGATGGCCGCGGCAAGGCTTTAACTGAATTTGCCAACTATGATGATCAAGGTGCGCAACAGATTCTTGGACGTAGCCTGATGAACTCGGAATTGGGGTGTTATCTGAGTCATTATGGTTGCGCAGAGAAGTTTCTGAATACTGATGCAGATTATCTGGTTGTGCTTGAAGATGATATGAAAATTAATCCAGACTTTAAAACAAAGCTGGATAGTGTGTTGGAATATCTGGATCAGCATAAAGAATTAGATTGGTACTTAATCAATATTGCAGCCAAAAAGAAAAAGCTGGCGAAAGATATTACCCAGATTGAAGATATGAGCATGTGGCATGCTTTTTATTTTCCAATTCGCGGATTAGGTTTGATCTGGTCACGCCAAGGTGCTCAAGCATTTTTAGAAGCAGGTAACAACATAAATATGCCTGTCGATATTTTCTTCCAGACCTGGCTGAGTAAAAATGGAAAGGGATTAGGTGTGTGGCCAGCCTTGGTTCGACCTGCAGGCTTAGACAGTGATATTTTAGGAACAGTCGCTTCTCAGGGTGTATCACGTAAACAAAAAGAAAATCGTGGGTTGTCCCATGGTTTGAAGAAGCAAAAGCGCATGTGGCGTGATCGCTATTATGCACTCAGACACTTAATGGCTTCAAAGTAAGTAAATCTGTATGAAAAACATTGTAATTAGCCTAAAAACAGCAACTGCACGTCGTGAACACATTCAAAAAGAATTTGGTAAACAGAATATCGGTTTTGAATTTTTTGATGCATTGACACCAGATTTGGCAAAACCACTTGCTGCGAAAATGTCTCTAAATGTGCAAGAAGATTTTATTACGGCAGGCGAACTCGCTTGTTTTATGAGTCATGTATCGATCTGGCAAAAAATGGTAGATGAGCAGATTCCGCATTTGGCAGTTTTTGAAGATGATGTATATTTGGGAGAAAATGCTGACTATTTTCTGAGTCAGGATGACTGGATTCAAAATGACTGGGATATTATTAAAATAGAAGCTTTTGCCGATAAGGTGTTTTTAAGTGGGCCTAAGATAAATATCGCAAATGGATCGCGTCAGATTGTTCAGTTAATGGGAAAAAATTTAGGGACAGCGGGCTATATTCTAAGCTTGAAAGGGGCACAAAAATACTTGGATTATGTGCGGAAGATCCAGTTAATTCCTTTAGATCAAGTCATGTTCGATGAATTTATCCGAGAGAAAATTCATTCTGTTTACCAGATGACACCTGCGCTGTGTATTCAGGAGATGATGCTATTCCCTGAAAAGAAGACAGTTCTCTCAAGTGATTTGCTTGCTGAACGTAAAGCGCGTATGCGTAAGCAGAAGAAAAAGGGGTGGGCAAAAATTCAGTTGGAAATTATGCGTGTGCTTAAGCAAGTGAAATATGCTTTAGTTGGGCAGAGCATTGGTTTTAAATAATTGTAAGAATACTTATTATGAATAATTATGTCATTAGCCTTAAATCAGCAGTAGATAGAAGAGCTCACATCCAGAATGAATTTAACTCACAAAGTATACCTTTCAATTTTTTTGAAGCCATTGAACCAGCTTTGAATAAAGAATTATTAGAAAAATTTAAATTGAATACTAAAGCCAATAAGCTGACAGAAAATGAAACAGCTTGTTTTCTTAGTCATTTTTCTCTTTGGAATAAAGTAATTAAAGAAAAGTTAAATTATATCGTAATATTTGAAGATGATATTTATTTAAGTGAAAATGCTTCTGACTTTCTTTGTGGTGAATGGCCCGTAAATAAAGATATTATTAAAATTGAGAAAGTTTATAAAAAAGTTGTATTAAAACAAAATGAAAAAATTAAAGTAGGTGAATCTGAATATACAATAGGTATCTTGCAAAAAGGACATCTTGGCGCTGGTGGATACGTACTTTCGTATGCAGCAGCTAAAGATTTAATAGCTTATGTACAAAGTTTAAATGTGTTAGACCATATTGATCAAATATTGTTTAACCAATATTTGAAAAAAGGTAAATATCCAATTTATCAATTGAATCCCGTCCTTTGTATACAAGACTGTATTTTAAATCCGAATAATCAATCTTTTATTTCATCACTACAATGGAGAGAAAATAAAATAAAAACTAAATTATCCTTTAGGGATAAAATAAAAAGAGAATTCATTAGAATATTTAAGAAAATTATTGAATATCCATATACTATTAAATTAATATTTCATAAATAAAACTAGGATTTTTTATGAATTTTTTAATTAGCTTATCAACGGCATGGGCAAGACGAAAGCATATTGAGAAAGAGTTTTCTTAGAATAATGATTTTTTTAATTTCTTCAATGTAGTAAATAAGGATACTCTCAATGAAAATGAGAGAAAATATAATATTGATTTTAGTAAATCAAATTTATCTAATAGTGAAAAAGCTTGTTTTTTAAGTCATGTCAAATTATGGGAATATTTAATAAATAGTGACTTAAAATATCTTACAATTTTTGAAGATGATGTTTATTTATCTAAATATTGTAATGAATATTTAAATGATTATAATTGGATTCCTAGTAAAATACATTTTATAAAAATAGAAAAAATTTCAAGATGTTGCTTTAATGGATTTTCAAAGAATTAGTTTTAATAAAAATCTGTCTCTAAGAAGGTCGAAAGGTAAACATTTAGGAACAGCAGGTTATATTATTTCAAAATCAATGGCTAAACAACTACTAAATCAAGTATGTAGTAAAAAAATTTTACGCCCTATTGATCAACTAATTTTTAATTTTTATATAAAAATAAGTTTATAACTATCTATCAATTAAACCCATGTGTAGTTATTCAAGAAGATCGAATTGGAATAAATAATCTTCCAAGTCAATTGTAGAATGAGAGAAGTAAAAAACTCTTAAATTGTTAAAATATAATAAAAATATATTTTAAAAAATTATAGATGAATTAGTAAGAATTATGAATAAAATTCAAAAAAATATTCCAAGATTTACTATATTAAATAATTTTTTAGGCAGTACTACTTGAAATTCTTATTAAGAGATTTTGAAGTAGTATAATAAATTGATTTTGCTATTTTTTATTTGTAATAAAAATTTATTACTGTGTTAATAATCTTTGTTGGTTTTCAACCTTAAAATAATTTATAATTGTTAGGGGATATCAATAAATATTATTAGGGTGTGTATGAATTATGTTATTAGTTTGAAAGATGCGGATGAGAGGCGCTTGCATATTTCAAATGAGTTTGAAAAACATAATTTAAATTTTAAATTCTTTGACGCGATAACAGTTAAAGAAGTAGATGCATATGCTAAAAAATTTGATATTAAATTTGATGATAATATGTTGACGCAAGTTGAGAAAGCTTGTTTTTTAAGTCATATCGTGATTTGTGAAAATTTTTTAAAGAGTAATTTAGAATATATAGCAGTATTCGAAGATGACGTGATCTTAGGGATTCATTCCAATCATTTCTTAGCTGATTTTTCTTGGATTCCTTCAAATATTGATTTTATTAAAATAGAAAAATTTGAAAAAAATGCATTTATGTCATTGAAAACTATAAACATAGGATATTGTCGTTTTTTAAGACTCTTAAAAGGTAAACATTTAGGTGCTGCAGGGTATATTCTGTCAAGAAATGCTGCTCAAGTAATTTTGAATTCTGTTTATGGAAAATTTATAAATAAACCTATTGATGTAATTATATTTGAGGATAAAATTTTATCTAAAGAATATAAAATTTATCAAATGGTACCAAGTTTAGTTATTCAAGCTGGAAGATTGTCTAAGGGAGCTTTGCCAAGCCAGTTACAAGGCGAAAGATGCAGAAGAAAAATAGTTGTATCTAAAGAAAAGATTAATATTCAATTGAAATTGAAGAGGGAATTGTTCAGAGTTATCAAGAATATCTGGAAGCTTTTCTGTAAAGTTAAATTTAATTGATTACGAGATTTTTATGAAATTTTTATCAAATTTTTTTAATAAAAAATATTTTTATGAAAAAGAAAAATATAATATTCGTTTTTTAGAAAAGAAAATAAAAAATCCCGAGGCTATAACTAAAGTTAATAAAGTTATTTACTGTTTTTGGACAGGGAATAACCCTATGTCTGAAAATAGACTAAAAGGTTTGAAAAGTCTGCAAAAAAATTCTGGTGCAGAAGTAATTTTAGTTAACCCATCTAATTTGGATAATTTTATAAAAAAAGATTTTCCTCTACATCCAGCTTATTCTTATCTTTCTTTAGTGCATAAATCAGATTATTTAAGATGTTATTTTATGCACCATTTCGGTGGAGGCTATAGCGATATCAAACCTCAATTATATAATTGGGAAAAAGCATTTGAAAAATTGAATAATGATAATAATGTACTTGCAATTGGCTATCATGAATCCTCATATAAAGATATCGGTTATATAAGAAAATTCGTTAATCCCATTGATGCAAAAAAAATGAATAAAGATTTGAAGAAAAATTTTAATCTAGTTATTGGTAATGGTGGATATATTTTTAAACCGTATACACAATTTACAGAATTGTGGATCACAGAATTACATAAGCGATTAGATGAAAATTTTGAAACCTTGAAAGCACATCCAGGTAATATTATGGGTGATAATGAAGGCTATCCATTGCCTTGGACTTCCATTCTTGGTCAGATATTTCATCCATTATGCCTTATGTTTCATGAACATCTCTTATTTGATGAAAATTTAAAACCAGTATGTAAAGATTATCGCTAATAAAATTTTAATTTTTATCAGGATTCCCTTTCAACACCATATAAATCAAACCAACAAAAATCAGAAATGCACCAATGATACTGCTAAGGCAGAAGTAGACAATACGATCATTGGTGTCTAAAGAGAAAAGATTGTTGGCAAGAATATAGCGCATAAACAACCATTGAACGACTGAAAACACAATCAGCATGATGCCACGATTACGGACAGCAGGACGCATCGCCATGGGAGACAATCCACATCTTAAAAGAATGTAGAGATTATGCCATTTTTAGGACAGAATCTCAATTTAATCTATTTTCTAGAATTAAGATTTAGCTCATCAGTACTTATGAAATTTGATTTAAGCCTTATATGGATTATGATTGTCATAACAGTTTCTAAAGCGTTTATATGACCAAATATATTGTGCAGGTATTGTTGCAATCATTTGTTCCATATGTTGATTCAGACAAAGTACGCTGGTTTGTAGATCCTTAGACATAATATTATTCGATATAGAACTACAGTGAATATCAAAATAGCTGTGTCGATTGGTACGAATACAGCTTATGCCTACCACATTACATTGAGTTTTTTGAGCTAATTTGGGAACAATAGTTCCTGAAAGAACGTTTTGTTTAAAAAAATCTGCATAGATGCCGCCCGAAGGCTTAGGAATATGATCTGGCAAAATAACAGTAAGACCACCTTGGTTTAAATGTTTAAATATAGCTCTTATACCTGTTTCATCTGCAGGGACTAAAATTGCATTTGTTTTCTGGCGAGCCTGCAAAATATAGCGATTGATATCTTTATTTCTATTTGGCTTATACATAATCATGGGTTGTGTTTGTGAGCAAAGCCACGCATTTAGTAATTCCCAGCTTCCCAAATGTGGAACTACAACAATCACACCTTTTTTCTTATTGATAGCCTGGTTGAAATGTTCAATGTCATGAATTTGATTGATACGTGAAAGGTTGTAATCAGTAGACATTCCCCAAAATTTAATACATTCCAAATAACTTAAACATTGACTTTGAATACTTTTTCTAATGATATTTTTTTTTGTTTATCATTTAGTTCAGGATAGGCCAGTTGAATATTAATCTGCGTGATACGATGAATAGATGAATTGGTTCGATATAAAAACCAAGCAATGATGTACCCGAACAATTGTAAAATGCGTAAAGGCAATATAGCTAAAAAAGTTAGTAGAAAATACATATTTTAAAAAAGACTCTTTAATAGGCGGGTTTAATCTTGAAAATTATATAAGTGCCTAAAAATCTAAGAGATCATCAAAAATAGCAAAGCAACTTAATGGTTAATATAAAATATTATGAAAAAATAGTTTAAGAAAATTCATCTATATTTTCATACTGAGAGGATAAGATTTTTTTATACTCAAAGCCCTAGTTAAAAATATAAAAAATGAGTCGCTAACATAGTGATAAAAAAGCCCTGCACAGAGCAGGGCTTATTTACTTAAATCTTCAAGAATTATTCTTGAGATTCAGCTTTTGGTTTTTCGCGTAAACGAATACCAAGGTCACGCAGTTGATTTGATTCAACTGGCGCAGGCGCTTGAGTCAATGGACATTCAGCCGTTTTGGTTTTCGGGAATGCAATCACGTCACGAATAGATGATGCACCTGTCATAAGCATCACTAAACGGTCAAGACCAAATGCCAAACCACCGTGAGGAGGCGCACCGAATTTCAATGCGTTTAACAAGAAGCTGAATTTTTCTTCTGCTTCTTCTTCAGAAATACCCAGCGCTTCAAAGATCGCTTTTTGCATTTCTAGGTTATAAATACGCAGTGAACCACCACCGATTTCAGTACCATTCAATACCATATCGTAAGCAACAGAAAGCGCAGCGCCTGGGTTGTTCTTCACTTCTTCAACGCTTGATTTAGGTAGCGTGAATGGGTGGTGAACAGACGTCCATTTACCATCGTCAGTTTCTTCAAACATTGGGAAGTCAACCACCCAAAGCGGTGCCCACTCGCATGTTGCAAGTTTCATGTCATGACCAATTTTCACACGAAGTGCGCCCATTGCGTCATTCACGATTTTCGCTTTGTCTGCACCGAAGAATACGATGTCGCCATTTTCAGCGCCAACACGTTTTAATAGATCCAGCACGATTGGCTCGATAAATTTAACGATTGGAGATTGAAGACCTTCAATGCCTTTTTCAAGTTCGTTGACTTTGATGTACGCCAAACCACGTGCACCGTAAATGCCTACAAACTTGGTGTATTCATCAATTGCAGAACGTGGCAGTGAGCCTGCACCCGGTACGCGAAGTGCAACAATACGACCTTTAGGATCTTTTGCTGGACCTGCAAATACTTTGAACTCAACGTCTTGCATTAAGTCTGCAACGTCCACCAGTTTCAACGGAATACGTAAGTCTGGCTTGTCAGATGCATAGTCACGCATAGCATCTGCATAGGTCATACGAGGGAATTTTTCGAATTGCACGTCTAGAAGTTCTTTGAACATCTTGATCGTCAATGTTTCCATCAAATCCATAATGTCATCGTCACTCATGAACGATGTTTCAACGTCGATTTGGGTGAATTCAGGCTGGCGGTCAGCACGTAAGTCTTCATCACGGAAACATTTTGCGATTTGATAGTAACGATCAATACCGCCCACCATCAACAATTGTTTGAACAGCTGTGGAGATTGTGGCAGGGCATAGAAGCTACCATTTGATACACGGCTAGGTACTAAATAGTCACGTGCACCTTCAGGAGTCGCGCGAGTTAAAATCGGAGTTTCAACATCTAAGAAACCATTTTCTTCGAAGTAGTTACGAATCAGGTTAGTCAGTTTAGAACGGAAACGTAAACGGTCTAACATTTCAGGGCGACGGATGTCCAGGAAACGGTACTTTAAACGTACTTCTTCAGAAATGTTGGTATTTTCGTCATTCAATGGGAATGGCGGAGTTTCTGACGCAGCAAGAACTTCAATTTCTTTACCAAGAACTTCGATTTGACCGCTGGTGATATTTGCGTTTTCAGTTCCTGCATAACGACGACGTACGCGGCCTGTAATTTTTAATACAAATTCTGAACGTGATTTGTCGGCAGTTGCGAATGCTTCAGGAGTATCTGGGTCAATAACCACTTGAACAAGACCGTCACGGTCACGCATGTCAAGGAAGATTACACCACCGTGGTCACGGCGACGGTGAACCCAACCGCATAATGTTACGGTTTGGTCAATTTGAGCTTCGGTTAATGAACCGCAGTAATGAGTTCGCATCATAGCGTTAAAAATCCAACTATATGGTTTAAGGTCAGCGAATACGTAAACAGCGTACCGCTTTTCGTAAAGGTAGGATTATGCCTCTTTGGGCATGTAGTCACAAGAACTTGGGTCAAAAACAATATCACTTTAAAGTAAATAGAAGAAAAGCCAGCGCTTTGTCTATCCCATCCTACTACCTCTGTCTAAAAATAAAAACAATAAACAGCCCAGACTAAAGGTAATCAGAAAGCCTTGGCTAAATTCATTAATAGATCGTCCAGTAAAATAATAGAGATCCGATTGCCAGACGTCTGTAGGAATATAGCGTGCATAATCCCAGACTGAAAACAGAGCGGTTAATATAGAAAAGAAAAATAAGCCCCAGGCAAATGACTTGATTTTTAGGCTGACTGCGAGATATTGGCGATGCTTTTTATAGTAGTGCACACTCATCCACAATATAAAAGGTAAGGCTAGAAAAGATGTGCCAATCTGTAAAATCCGGTGCAGCGGATAACTTTGTCCAAATAACTGAAACTGTTGCGCTAAGATTTCATGGAAGGCAAAAGTCCGAAAATCGACGTGGGTCAGACCATCCCAGATTAAATGAGTGGCTGTGCCGATGATCAGTGCCAGACACATCGCCAAGATAAATCTTAAAGCTGAAAGGATGCTGTAAATATCTAAATCATGATAAATACCGATGAAACGGTAAATTACTGGCCGGTAAACCAGATACCAGATGCTACAGAAAGCCAGCCCAATCCAGAGGTCTGGATGAATCAGCGAAGACCATAAATGCGTGATATTTGAATTGCTCGAAGTAAAGAGTCGATGTAAATCGGGCACCATACAGCCAATCGCCATCGCAGCAACAGGTAGCCTATTACCGCTTAAACGTGAAATAGGTGGAGCAAGTACAGCATGGGACAAGGTAAAGGGCATAAAGATAATGTTTTAATGTAATAAAAAAATATTCAAAGAGCATTCTAATAAAATATATCACTGGTTATCGTAAACGATTGCAAAAATAATGAAATGTTATATTATAACATTATTCTATTTTAGTCATTTTGAGCTTGGGTCATGTCTTTTCATAAGAATTTAATAACACTCTCTATTTTTGCGGTTATTACACCATCAGCATTCGCACAACAAGAAGAAGCGACAGTAACTGTACAAACGCTGGAAACCATCCAGGTTCAGGCCCATCCATTGATACAAACCGCAGCAGATTTTGCGGTTGCGGATCATGTGGTGGATCAAAAAGCATTATCTGAGCGTGCGACGACTATTGGTGATGCACTGGCAGATGAATTGGGTGTCTATTCAAATCAGTTTGGTACAGGTGCAAGTCGTCCGGTCATTCGAGGTCAGGATGGCCCACGTGTGAAAGTGTTACAGCATGCTTCAGAAACTGCTGATGTTTCGACCTTGTCTCCGGATCATGCTGTCACCGTTGATCCGATTCTGGCGAAACAAGTCGAAGTGATTCGCGGTCCATCTACGCTACTTTATGGCGCTGGTACAGTCGGTGGTCTGGTGAATGTCACCGATCAAAAAATTCCGACCCAGATGCCTGAAGATGGTCTGGAAGGTACAGTCGGCCTGCGCTATAACTCAGGTAGTGACGAAAAGTTAGCAAGTGCTGGTGTGACAGCGGGTATTGGTGAAAATTTTGCTTTGCGTGTAGAAGGCTCAAAGCGTAAAGCCAATGATTATATTGCGCCGGATTATGTGGTCGAAGAGCCGCATGGAGATCACTCCCACTTTCATAAAGAACGCCGTGTCGACAATACTTTTGCAGAAGGACAAACAGTCAATATTGGCGGATCATGGATTCATGATCGTGGTTTTGTTGGTCTATCTTATAGTAACCGTCAGGATCAGTATGGCTTGCCCGGTCATAGTCATGAATATCATGGCTGTGTCTTACATGGTGATCATTTTCATGGTTGTCCAACACCTGATGATTCAGATGTACCAGCCCATGAAGAGCATGGTGGACCATGGGTAGATTTAAAATCTGTACGTTATGAAGTACGAACCGAGCTGGAACAGCCTTTTGCCGGTTTTGAAAAGTTACGTGCGCATGCCAGCTTTACCGATTATGAACATGATGAACTGGAAGAAAATGCAGTCATCAGTAACTTTAAAAGCAAGGGCTATGATGCACGTTTAGAACTGGTGCATGTTCCTGTCGCAGGTTGGGAGGGGGTGATTGGAACCCAGCTTTCACAGCAAAAAATTAATTTATCCGCTCCAGAAGCACATGGTCATGCAGAGCACGATCATGAAGGACATGAGCATGATCATGGTGAGCATGCGAGTCATAATCATGATGTGCTGATGGCAGACACCAAAACCCAGAAATACAGCTTATTTGCTTTGGAACATAAACAGATCGGTGATGTACATGTGGAACTTGGAGCACGTGTCGATCATCAAAAAGTAACAGTAGACTCGGAACAGAAAGATTATTCCGGTACGGGTCTTTCCGCATCTGCGGCTGCGAATTGGGAGTTTGCACCGAGTTACAAACTGTCTGTAGTCGGATCACATCAACAGCGTTTGCCTCTAGCGCAAGAGCTGTATGCTGATGGTTTGCATTTTGCGACCAATACCTATGAACTCGGTAATCCTGATCTCGATAAAGAAACTTCAAATAATCTTGAGTTAGGTCTGCATTATGAAGGGGATAAACTGGATTACCATGTGCATGTCTATCACAACTGGTTTGATGATTATATCTATGGCGAAACGGTAGCGCAGAAAGGTAATTTACGTGGCGTGCAATATACTCAAGACAAAGCCAGATTCTATGGTACAGAAGCACAAGCCGGGTATCAGATCAATGATATGTATAAGCTCAGTGTCTTTGGTGACTATGTGCGCGGTAAAATCGAAGGCGAGAATGCACCACGTGTACCGGCAGGTCGTTTAGGAACAAAAGTCGAAGCAGACTTTGCCGATGGCTGGTCAGGTCTGGTTGAGTATTATCATGTCTTTAACCAAGACATGATCGCCAGCTATGAAGATGAAACTCAGGGCTACAATATGGTGAATGTTGGTTTAAGCTATGCCAATAGCCTTGCAGATAATAATGCGTATCGCGTGTATTTCAAAGCCAATAACCTGCTCGATGATCAGGTCTATTCACATACCTCATTCCTGTCCAATATTCCGCAAGTCGGTCGCAACTTTACTGTCGGCGTGCAGTATGATTTCTAACAGGTCTACGAAAATAATCGACCAAATCATCTAGATCTCACTGAAATCTACTTGAAAAATCATAAGATTAAACCTAGCCTGAGCCTATTGGGTTAGGTTTTTTCTTATGCGTATCTTTCAACGAATTCACAATAAATTGAACTGGTCGAATCGCCGTTATGCGGCTTTGATCATTAGTATGCTGGCTGTGGGTTATCTAGCTTCGGCGATCTACCACACGTATAAGCCGTTGCCGGAAGGTCTGAATTACACAGGCAAGCTTCGCCATGCCGAAGTCAAGTTTCTGGCCGATCAGACTTATCTGGATGCACAAGGCAAGCAGCAGCTAGATCATCGCATTTTTAATGAAATGCTGAACATGATCGAAGAAGCCAAATCGCTGATCGTGCTGGATATGTTTTTATTTAATCAGCAAACTGGGGCATCTACGCAGGAACATCAGGCATTAAGTCAACAACTGACGGATGCTTTAATCAGTAAACGTCTATTGCAACCTGAAGTCGAAATCAAGTTTATTACCGATCCAATTAATTCGGTCTATGGCGGAATTCGATCCGAGCAGTATCGAGCCCTACGTCAGCACGGTGTTGATGTGATTGAAACCAATCTGACGCCATTGCGGGCTTCCAATCCAAGCTGGTCCGGCTTCTGGTATATCTGTTGCCAGGGCATTGGCAATAATCCGGAAACAGGCTGGTTGCCGAATCCATTTGGAACAGAAAAAATTACCCTGCGCAGTTATTTTGATTTATTTAACTTTAAAGCCAATCATCGTAAAACCATGGTGGTCGATACCGATCAAGGCTGGAAAGCACTGGTCACGTCCATGAACCCGCATGATGGCAGTTCGCGGCATTCCAATATTGGTTTATTGGTTTGGGGTAGCATCGCTGTGGACATTCTGAAAACCGAGCAATCTGTCGGCATGATGTCACAAGCCAATATGCCTGCCATTGTCGCCGGGGATTTTCAGGCAGACAGCAGCCAGCCACAAGTTCAGGTGCTGACTGAAAAAGCTATTTATGATGCGATTCTGAATCTCATTCAGACAGCCAAAGCCAATGAGCAGATTGATCTGGCGATGTTTTATCTGTCTGAACGCAAAATTATTAAAAGCCTGATCGCGGCACATGAACGTGGTGTCAAAGTCCGGGTTTTACTCGATCCAAATAAAGATGCTTTTGGCCGTGAGAAAAACGGGATTCCAAACCGGCAAGTGGCTTGGGAACTGCATAAAGCAGGTATTGATGTGCGCTGGTGCCGTACTCAGGGTGAGCAATGTCATAGCAAAATACTGATGAAGCGCAATGCTCAGCAAGCTGAAATGATTTTAGGCTCGGCTAATTTTACCGTACGGAATCTGAAAAACTATAATCTGGAAACCAATATGCGCGTGCTGGGGCAGCCTCAGGCCGAAGTGTTCAAGGATGCCCAGCAATATTTTGACGGTGCATGGTTAAATCTGAATGGTCGTTCCATGAGCGTGGACTATACGCAATATGCAGAAGATTCGTTCTTTAAATACTGGCTATACCGTTTTATGGAATGGAGTGGCTGGTCGACGTTCTAGATGAGAAATCAAAAGGAAGTCGAGATGACTTCCTTTTTTTATCGAATAACAATGGACTAGCTAAACTCACCAGTTGAGCGTTCTTTGGCCCATTCACGCAGGACAAATTTTTGCAGCTTGCCAGTCGAAGTTTTTGGAATCTCAGTAATCACTACATCTTTTGGCACTTTGAAACGCGCCAAATGTTCACGGCAGAATTCAATAATTTCTTCTGGTGTAACTTCGAAGCCCTGTTTGAGTTCAATAAAGGCACACGGCACTTCCTGCCAGCGTGGATCTGGTTTGGCGACTACCGCTGCAGTCAGAATCGCAGGGTGCTGATACAGCACTTCCTCTACTTCTAGCGAAGAAATATTTTCACCACCTGAAATGATGACATCTTTAGAGCGGTCAGTGATTTTGGCATAACCGTCTGGCTGGCAAACAGCGAGGTCACCGGTATGGAACCAGCCACCGGCAAAGGCTTCTGCCGTAGCTTCCGGATTTTTCAAATAACCTTTCATGACGATGTTACCGCGGAACATGATCTCGCCCAGCGTTTTACCATCATGTGGCACTTCCTGCATGGTTTCAGGATCAAGTACTTTCATACCATCCTGCAATGGATATGGTACACCTTGACGTGAGTGTAACTGGGCCTGTTCCTGGATGGTGAGATCGGACCAGCCAGCTTGCGATGCACATAGGGCAGAAGGACCATATGTCTCGGTTAAACCATAGACGTGCGTTACATTGATACCAATATTGCGCATGCCTTCAATAATGGCTGCTGGAGGCGCAGCACCTGCCACCATGACTTCTACACGGTGATCGAATTTGGTTCTTTTCTCTTCCGGTGTGTTGATGAGCATCGACAGGACAATTGGTGCACCACAGAAATAATCGACTTTATGTTTGGCAATCAGCTGGAAGATCAGTTCAGGATCAACTTTGCGTAAGCAGACATTGGTTCCGCCGTTGGCCGCCATGGTCCAGGCAAAACACCAGCCATTACAGTGGAATAATGGCAGGGTCCAGAGATAGGTTGCACGTGGCATCATGCCACAGGCAATGATGTTGCTGGCTGCATTGATATACGCGCCGCGATGATGATAAACCACGCCTTTCGGGTTGCCAGTTGTACCTGAAGTATAGTTCAGGCTGATCGCATCCCATTCATCTTGTGGCAGGTGCCATTCAAAATTGGCATCGCCTTGAGCCAGCCAGCTTTCATATTCAATCTGACCAATACGATCAGCAGCTTCTTCATAGTTCTCATCTGCTACATCGATGATATAAATATCCTGCTTGATCAGTGCCAGCGCTTCCTGCGCCACAGCAGTAAATTCAGGATCGACGAGCAGAACTTTAGTTTCCGCATGTTCTAGCATAAAAGCTAAAGTCTTGGCATCTAAACGGGTATTTAAGGTATTCAGTACAGCACCTGCCATCGGAACAGCGAAGTGCGCCTCGATCATGGCTGGAACGTTAGGTAAAAGGACAGATACGGTATCATTTTTGCCTACACCAAGCTGTTGCAACTGGTGAGCGAACCGGCGACAGCGCTGATAGGTGTCACGCCAGGTAATTTCGCGCTGGCCATGAATAATGGCATTCTGGTTGGGATAGATATAGGCCGCACGTTCTAGATAGCGTAAAGGTGAAAGCGCTACAAAGTTTGCTGGTGTGCGTGGTAATTCATCATATGCACTGACCATTGTTCTACTCCATGAATAAATAATTATTGTGTAATTACTCTAAATCTAGCAATTTTTAGTGATTTTGACATTTATGCTTTAGTCGAGCGTGAATGAAAGATCGAGCTTTTAATATCTAAATTTTTGTTTTTATTAAAATTTAATGGGTAAAATGAACTGTTACTTTCCATGTCTGTCATCATAATAAACAGAATAAAGTTGGCTCAAATAGAATCTGGTGTGCAATTTAGCTTCAAAGACCAGTGCAAATAGATAAAATGCCTGGCTTTTATTTTTGTGGATTAGTGACTGATAAAATCAAATTATTTTGCAAGTATTTATAAAAAAACGAGTTTTACAAATTTACATAGACTTTAAAATTGACTTGTTTCTCTAAATGGCTGCATGATGATTTCTAAATAAAAAGATATTTATAACAACAAAAATAAGAGCAATTATGTCCGGGTTTTATTGACTTAAAACCGGCTAAAAGGAAGCCGCTATGGAGATAGCACGCGCGGAGATGTGGGCCAACTGGTCAGGTTCCCAGCGATCCAGTCCCAGTATTTTTCATCCTTACAGCATTGAGATGCTGCAGGGGCTTGTGCGTATTTATCCAAAATTACGTGTTGTGGGCGCAGGACATTCCTTTAGTGCCCTGGCAAAAACCAGCGACGTGCAGGTTTGCCTGGATCAGCTTAAAGGAATGTGTGACTATGATCGAGAACAGTGTCGCAGTACCTTTTGGGCGGGGACCCGTTTGTATGATGTAGGCGAGAAGCTGGCCACCATTGATCAGGCATTGGCAAACCAGGGGGATATTGACCGGCAAAGTCTGGCAGGTGCCCTTGCTACAGGTACGCATGGAACTGGAGTGGAATTACCTTGTCTTTCTGCTCTGGTTTCTGAATTTGAATTGCTGACTGCGGACGGTCACTTGCTATGCTGTAACTCTGAGCAGAATACAGATATCTTTGCTGCAGGACGGGTGGCATGTGGCAGTCTGGGCATTATGACCCGTATCCAGCTACAAAACCGGCCTATGTACCGGTTGCAGGAGCAGATTCGACTTTGCTCACTCACCGACCTATATGCAAACATCGACAAATGGAAGCATCAGCACCGGCATATAGAGTTTTGGGCCTTTACCCATAGCGATAATGTCATTCTAAAAAGTCTGGATGAAACTCAGGAAGAAGCACAGGCAAGACCGGATGGGTGGCTGGATGAGGACTTCATGTTGAACATGTGCTGTGAGCTGAATCGAATTTGGCCAGGACTGAATCCCTGGTTACAGCGTCTGTTAAATATAGCGATCCGGCCATCGAAAGCAGTAGACTGGTCCAGCCGTATTTTTCCTAGTGTACGTAATACCCGTTTTAATGAAATGGAATACCAACTGCCGGTGAAACAGGGACTGGCCTGTTTTGAGGAAGTCATGGAAGTACTACAGCAACAGAAAGCGCCGGTATTTTTTCCAATTGAATTTCGTTATGTACGTGGGGACGATATCTGGCTAAGTCCATTTTATCAACAAGATTCAGTTTCGATCTCCGTACATCAATTTTACAAACAGGATTATCAGGTGATTTTTGATCTGGTAGAACCGATTTTCAGAAAATACGGAGGACGCCCGCACTGGGGCAAGCTGCATTCGCTGGAAGCCCGACAGCTTTGTGAACTCTATCCGAAATGGGATGAGTTTATGCAGTTACGAAAATCCCTTGATCCACAGGATAAATGGCTCAATCCTTATCTGGAGCGCCTGTTCATTCCATCTTGAATGAGCTGAGGAGGAATACAGTATGCTATATCTTGACTACTTTCAGGAACTCCAGAAAACTCTGCATGAGCAAGGAAATGGACAACCTCAATTGATTCTGGATCTGTCTAAGCTGGAACAGAATATTGACTGGTTACAGCATAAGATGCCGACCCATCTGAAACCGCGTCTGGTGGTGAAATCATTAGCCAATTCAATGTTGCTAAAACGAATTGCTAAAGCCTTTAATACCCAGTCTTTTATGGTGTTCCATCTTCCGCATGCGGTCCATATCCTGCAAGCCTATAAGCAGGCAGATATTCTGATGGGCAAGCCAGTGCCTTTGCAATGTCTGAAAAGCTTTATCGAAGATCAGGCTGAGCATCTGCCGAAAGTGCAGTGGCTGATTGATTCAGCTGAGCGTCTGAAAAATTATCTGGCATATGCCAAGGAGCAGAATCTACAGCTGCGGATCAATCTGGAAATTGATATTGGCCTGCATCGTGGTGGGCTGTCAGATCTAGAGCAGTTTATGCACTGCCTGGCGATTATCAAAAGCTATTCGGAATATCTGAGTTTAAGTGGTTTGATGGGTTATGATGCTCATGTTTCTAAGTTGCCTAGTGCATTATTTTCTCCCATCCAGAGCTATCAAAAATCTCAGCAGTGTTATATGAACTTCATTAATGTCATGTGCCAGATGCTGCCTGAGCTGGATCTGTCTGCTCTTTGTCTGAATGGAGCGGGAAGTGGTACCTTGCATCATCACTTTATCCAGACGGTCTGTAATGATGTGTCCTTCGGTTCGATGCTGCTCAAGCCAACTGATTTTGATCTGGAAGGCCTAGAGCCCATGCAGCCGGCTTTATGGATTGCTGCACCAGTACTGAAGGTGTTGGAGCAAATTCAGTTACCTGGATTAGAGCGATTAAAGCGATTTCAACCACGGCAACGGGCGGTATGTATCTATGGCGGCTACTGGCGCGGGAAATGCATCTATCCGCCAGGCACGAAACCGCATTTACTATATGGACGCAGTAGTAATCAGGAATTGTTGCAGATTCCATCTAGTTGCCGGATTCAGGTCGATGATTATGTATTTTTCCGGCCCGCCCAAAGTGAATCGATTCTGCCACAATTTGCTTCGCTGTATGCTTATGAGCAGGGACAATATCAAAAGTGGGAGAATTTTAGGGAATAACAGGATGGATCATGGTGGCTATCTCCTAAGTCATTCTGAACATACTGCAAAGGATTGGCAGCAAAACATGTTTTCAGCCGAGAAAAAAGGATTAACGGTTTATTAAATGGCCCGAGACGTGTAAAATTCTAGGCGATTTTTTATTTATCCACCGTTTTTATCTTTTGAGGTTCTCCTCGATCATAATCTCGCGGTGACATGCTCCATTGTACGGGGCATCACTCCTTAAGGATTTCATATGCCAATTATCACTTTGCCAAATGGCGATCAAAAACAGTTTGATCAAGCCGTATCTGTGATGGAAGTTGCTCAAAGCATCGGTCCTGGTCTAGCAAAAAATACTGTTGCAGGTCGTGTGAACGATCGTTTAGTAGACGCTTGTGATCTTATTACTGAAGACGCAACCTTACAGATTATTACGCCGAAAGACGAAGATGGTGTTCATATCATTCGTCACTCTTGCGCACACCTAGTGGGTCATGCTGTTAAGCAATTGTTCCCAGAAGCAAAAATGGTAATTGGTCCAGTCATTGAAGAAGGTTTCTACTATGACATCTGGATGCCACGTCCATTTACTCTAGACGATATGGCAGCGATTGAAGAGCGTATGAAAAAGCTCATCGATCAAGACTACGATGTCATCAAAAAAATGACACCACGTGATGAAGTAATCAAAGAATTCACTGCGCGTGGCGAAGAATACAAACTCCGTCTGATCGAAGACATGCCTGAAGAAACACAAATGGGCTTGTATTACCATCAAGACTATCTGGATATGTGCCGTGGTCCGCACGTTCCAAATACTAAATTCTTAAAATCGTTCAAGCTGACTAAAATCTCGGGTGCTTACTGGCGCGGTGATGCGAAGAACGAACAGCTGCAACGTATTTACGGTACAGCTTGGGCAGACAAGAAGCAGTTAGCAGCTTATATCAAACGTATTGAAGAAGCAGAAAAACGTGATCACCGTAAAATCGGTAAAGCGCTAGACTTGTTCCATATGCAGGAAGAAGCACCGGGTATGGTGTTCTGGCATCCGAATGGCTGGACCATTTACCAGGTTCTTGAACAGTACATGCGTAAAGTTCAGCAGGACAATGGCTACGAAGAAATCCGCACACCACAGGTGGTTGATTTCACGTTGTGGGAAAAATCAGGCCATGCTGCCAACTATGCAGACAACATGTTCACGACGCATTCTGAAAACCGTAACTATGCGGTGAAGCCAATGAACTGTCCTTGTCACGTACAAGTGTTCAACCAGGGCTTGAAATCATACCGTGATCTTCCGGTACGTCTGGCAGAATTCGGGTCATGTCACCGTAATGAACCATCAGGTTCTTTACATGGGATTATGCGTGTTCGCGGCTTTACTCAAGATGATGCACATATTTTCTGTACCAAAGAACAAATCGGTACTGAAGTTGCAGACTTTATCAAATTGACACTGGATGTATACAAAGATTTTGGCTTCGAAGAAGTACAAATGAAGTTGTCAACTCGTCCTGAAAAACGTGTTGGTGATGATACACTTTGGGATATGGCAGAAAAATCTTTGGCGGATGCCTTAGATGCTGCTGGTCTGGAGTGGGAATTGCAGCCAGGTGAGGGTGCGTTCTACGGTCCGAAGATTGAATTCTCATTGAAAGACTGCTTGGGCCGTGTATGGCAATGCGGTACCATTCAATGTGACTTCAACCTTCCAGAACGTCTAGATGCATCTTACGTGACCGAAGACAACGATCGTGATCAGCCAGTAATGTTGCACCGTGCAATTCTTGGCAGTTTCGAGCGTTTTATTGGTATACTTATTGAACACTACGCAGGCTTTATGCCACCTTGGTTATCACCAATTCAGGCGTGTGTCATGAATATTACCGATTCTCAAGCCGAGGCTTGTGAGTCAGTCGTCGCAAAACTTAAAGAAAGCGGTATCCGCGCGATTTCCGACTTGAGAAATGAGAAAATCGGCTTTAAGATTCGTGAACGTACTTTAGAGCGTATTCCTTACTTACTGGTACTTGGGGACCGTGAAGTAGAGGAAGGTACGGTAAATGTCCGTACACGCTCAGGAACAAATTTGGGTACCATGTCAATCGATGCTTTCGTTGATCTGGTAAAAACAGCCGTTGCCGAACGCGGCCGGTACATTGTGGAGTAACAGCGATTAAACAGCCTGACCGTAATCAACAGGGCGGTAACAAATCAAACCGTCCTGCGTTGAATGATGAAATTCGTGCGAAAGAAGTCCGTCTTGTAGACGAAAATGGTGAGCAAAAAGGTATCGTAAGCTTAACTGAAGCTTTACGTGCAGCAGAAAGCGTAGAGCTTGATCTTGTAGAGATCGTAGCAAATGCTGAGCCACCTGTTTGTAAAATCATGGACTTTAACAAGCATTTGTTTGATCTTAAACAAAAGCAGAAAGAAGCGAAGAAAAAACAACATCAAGTACAGGTGAAAGAAATCAAGCTACGCCCTGGTACTGATGTAGGTGATTACAACGTAAAACTGCGTGCAATTATCAAGTTCCTTGAAGAAGGCAACAAGGTAAAAATCACGCTTCGTTTCCGTGGTCGTGAGATGGCTCACCAACAGTTGGGTCTGGCTCAATTACAAAAAATTGAAGCTGATGTAGCGGAAATTGGTGTAGTTGAACAGTCTCCAAAAATGGA
The DNA here is from genome assembly GCF_002381195.1 of Acinetobacter sp. UBA3461. Taxonomy (NCBI): domain Bacteria; kingdom Pseudomonadati; phylum Pseudomonadota; class Gammaproteobacteria; order Moraxellales; family Moraxellaceae; genus Acinetobacter; species Acinetobacter sp. UBA3461. Next base: position 53,577 of record NZ_DFRO01000003.1, read on the forward strand.
AGGCCGTCAAATGGGTATGTTGCTTGGTCCTAAAAAGAAAAAGTAAGCACTCATTGAGCGAAAAAAGCCCTGCACTTGCAGGGCTTTTTTATTTTATAGCCATAAAATAGACAATCTAGTTTCTGCTATCAGTTTAAAGCCTAAAAAATAACTCAACTATGCCGCACATTATTTGTGTTGAAATAATTTTGATCAGGATTACAGTTATAAACATTACAAATATGAGTGAATATGAGTAGAGAAAAGATATATTTTTTAAACTTGGCATAAATTGCTGGATGACTGGCTTATGGCTTTTTTAAATAATCGCGTTGTACCGTATCAACTGGTCATTTTTGATATAGATGGTACTCTGGTTGATTCCTTTGAACAGTTTATCGAGTTGCTGAATTGCTTTGCTGGTAAATATCGCTATGCATTGATGTATAAAGATCAGGTCGAGCATTTAAGAGCTTTACCACCACGACAGATCCGTCAGGCACTCAATCTGTCAATATTTCAGACCTTTCGCTTAATGTATGACTGTAAACGGGAAATGCGTCGTAGTGGCAAGACTCCAGAATTATTTGAAGGCATTACGGATCTGCTTCACCATCTCAAACAGCAGGGAGTTCGCCTGGCAATTGTCACCTCAAATACTCCGAATAATTGCCGAAAGTATTTAGGTGCTGAACTGTTTCAGCTATTTGAGTGGGTCGAAAGCAATGCTTCAATTTATAGCAAAGCCAAACAGATTAGAAAAATCGTGCAGCAATCCAAATTGCATCCAGAACAGGTTATCTATATTGGTGACCAGATCATTGATATAGAATCAGCTCATCAGAATGGGATTATTGTCGCTGCCGTGACTTGGGGTTTTAATAGTGAATCTGCATTGGTGGCTCATCAGCCACATTACCTGATTCATAGCGTTCAGCAGTTAAAAAGTCTGTTATTAACTCCACAATCCAGACCGGCCTAAAAATAAAAAAAGGCCCCGAAGGGCCTTTTTAGAACATTTTATATATGCTTATTCCGCATTGACGGTTTTTTCAGTGACTTCTTCCGGATTTTCTAGCAATAACTTTTTGCCAATCGGAATTTGTCTTGGTAGTTTTTCTTCCGGAATTACACGCTGCAGGTCAATTACGAGTAGACCGTTAGCATAATCTGCCTGCTGTACTTCAATGTGTTCGTCTAAACGCAGTGATAGTTTGAAGGCACGACGGGCTATACCTTTATGTAGATACTCAGTACCTTCAATCTGAACAGCTTCAGGTTTTCCAGAAATTGTCAGCAAGCGATTTTCAAGAGAAATACTCAACTCTTCCTGGTTAAAACCGGCGGTGGCTACGACAATGCGGTAACGGTTTTCACCATGTTTTTCGATATTGTATGGTGGATAATTTGGCGCATCGCTTTGCATGGCATAATCAATGAAATCATTGAGGCGATCAAAGCCAATGCTGCGGCGGAATAATGGATGAAGATTGATATTACTCATTATTAGAACCTCCTGAGGTCAGCAAAGTTTTAAAAATAAGAAAACATTTCTGTCATGATGATCATCGACAGGGCAAAAGATGCATGGACCATCCTTATGCAGAAATAAATATGTGTTCAGACCGGAAATTTTCAAGAAAATTCAGTGAAATTTTTAAGAAAATTATATTAATTTACTGAAATTAAATTAAAAATTATTTTATTAAGCATTGCTTGTTGTTTTTGACCAGATCCATTATTTTGTTGGAACACCATAATAAAGGTGTATGGAGTATAGGCACGAATGATTGATGTATATTATTGGGGTACACCCAACGGTCATAAGATTACAATCGCATTAGAAGAAATGGGGCTGCCTTATCGGATCCTTCCAGTCAATATTCTGGAAAATGACCAGTTTCAGCCAGACTTTCTGGCAATCTCACCGAACAATAAAATTCCAGCTATTGTCGATCAGGATGGACCAGATCATCGATCGATTTCAATCTTTGAATCCGGTGCCATCTTGCAGTATTTGGGACGTAAAACCGGACTGTTTTATCCGAACGATGAAATTAAGCGGATTCAGGTGGAGCAATGGTTGATGTGGCAAATGGGTGGACTGGGCCCGATGCTGGGACAGAACCATCATTTTAGTCGTTTTGCTCCAGAGCGGATTCCTTATGCAACAGAGCGCTATGTGAATGAGACCAAGCGCTTGTATGGTGTGCTGGATAAACAATTGATTGGTCAGGACTATGTCACTGGCGAATATTCAATTGCTGATATGGCGATTTTCCCTTGGTTACTTCGTTATGAATGGCAAGGTATTGATCTGACGGATTATCCTGAAATCAGTCGTTATATTGAGCGTATGCAGGCACGTCCTGCGGTGCAAAAAGCATTAGCGATTCAGGTCAGTTAATCTGCGATTGTTATGTTAAGATGTACAAAAGTTATTAAAACCACCGATTCAGGTGGTTTTTTATTGGATATGAGCATGAAAGCATTTTTCCTGAACTTCACTCGAATTGTGGAAACCAATCCTCGAATTTACTGGAGCATTATCTTCGGTCTGGCTGCCTGTTTAGCCTTGTTTGTGGCTGAGATTGTGCATATTCAGCTGGTTATTAATGAGCTGAATACCAAGGATCAGAATGTATTGGCTGAGGCAATTTTGCCCTTGGCAACCAAATATAAATGGTCTCGTATCTTTGCAATCATACTCGCTCTTTTCTGGTCAAATATGGAATATCTGAAAGCTAAAAGACAGTTAAGACTGACACGCTAAACAGTCGGATCACTTAGATGGCATTACTGATTCTGTTTTTTTCTGCCTTTGGCGCGGCAACTTTATTGCCTTTGCAGTCAGAAGCGGTATTGTTAGGATTACTGGTCAATAGTAGCTATTCAGCATTTACTTTGATCGCTGTTGCCAGTGTAGGGAACATTCTCGGCTCTTGCGTGAATTGGTATTTAGGTCTAAGAATTGAGCAGTATAAAGGCCGGAAGTGGTTTCCAGCCTCTGAACAGCAGATGCAAAAAGCGCAAAGGAGCTACCAGAAATACGGTTATTGGACCTTGTTGCTGAGTTGGGTGCCCATGCTTGGTGATCCAATTACCTTAATTGCAGGATTGCTTAAGGAAAACTTTGCTCGATTCTTACTGATCGTGAGTATTGCGAAAATCGGACGTTATCTGTTTATTTACATGGTTTATAGCATGATTTAAAAAAAGAGGCTTGAAGCCTCTTTGGGTTTATTTACATTCATTCAGTTTAAACTGAATTTCATCCTTAAAGCTGGATGGTTTATACAACCATAGGGTACTTGCACGGCGTTTAGTACTGATTTGTGTACCTTTTAAGGCATTTGTTACTTGCTGATCTAATTGATAAATGCCTGAACCTTTTTTGATATTGACCTTTTTAATCTCGCCTTTGCGATTGGCTTTGATCTGAAACTCTACTGTTCGGTCATGTTCATTCAGTAAATCTGTATCAACGTTTAACTCAGTTTGGTTTACATACTGGAATTTAGTTTTTTGATGCTGCTGTTGTGCTTGCCAATTTTTAGAGTTGAAACTGTATTCGCAAAATTCCTGATCCTGGTCAGTCAGTTTCAGGTTAAACACCTGATAGCCAATGATCGGTAGTGCTGTTTTATTTTCAATATGTGGTCTAACTTCAGCAGATTTCACGGCATTAAGTAGTAGCTGATCCAGCTGCTGGTAACCGGTACTGTCCTGAATGGCAGCCTGTTTGATATGCCCCTGCTCGTTGGCATAGATACGTACCACCGCAGAACGGTCCTGACCTTTTAAATCTTCATTGCTATATTTTGGTTTGGGAAACTTGGTCCACTCAATGCGTGTCGTCAAATGTGTTGGCTGCACATCAATGGTCTGTGTGGGCAATTGCGGTGCTTTTTTTGTTGATGCGCTATAGCTTGCTGCAAAAGGGAAGCTCAACAACAGGGTCATACACAGAATACGTTTCATAAGTTTCGGTCTTGAATCAAGCAAAGAGGATGTTCAATTTTGAAGCGCAGTATTTCCTGAATTGGCAATACTGGCAAGTATCTCATTCAAAATAATTTATTTTTCTGCCTTATGAATATTGAAGGTGATAATTAAAAAATCATAATGAAGCCAAGCTATACATGTATTGCTGCAGGAGTCAGAAGTTTTTTTGTGAGAAAGATTCGTGAATTATAAAAACTTGGATTAGTCAGCTTGATATTTCATCGCGCAATATTTATGGGAAATAGGATTAAGTACCTGTCATCTATATTTTACTTTTAATACTGCTTTTGTTTTAAACAAAGATGCTTTAGAATATCGGCTCCCTTACCTGCAGGGCGTCTTTGCAATGGTGCAGACGTGCCGAACAGGTGTTCAAAAGAGGTTGTTATGCCTAAGATGAAAACTCGCCGTGGTGCAGCTAAACGCTTCAAAGCGACTGCTAACGGTTTTAAGCGTAAACAAGCGTTCAAACGCCACATTTTGACCAAAAAATCTGCTAAGCGTATTCGTCAATTGCGCGGCTGTGTAATGGTTCACGTAAGTGACGTTGCTTCAGTTCGTCGTATGTGCCCGTACATCTAAGGAGATTATAAATGGCTCGTGTAAAACGTGGTGTACAGGCTCATCGCCGTCACAAAAAAATTCTTGCTCGCGCTAAAGGTTACTATGGTGCTCGTTCACGCGTTTACCGCGTAGCGTTCCAGGCGGTAATCAAAGCTGGTCAATATGCTTACCGTGACCGTCGTCAGAAGAAACGTCAATTCCGTGCTCTATGGATTGCGCGTATCAACGCTGGTGCTCGTCAAAATGGTTTGTCGTACAGCCGTATGATCGCTGGCTTGAAAAAAGCTCAAGTGATTATCGACCGTCGCGTACTTGCTGACATCGCTATGCATGACGCAGTTGCGTTTGCAGCTCTAGCTTCTAAAGCTAAAGATGCATTGGCTGCATAAGTCTTTATGACTTAGAAAAAAGATCGCTTTTAGCGGTCTTTTTTTTTGTCTGATGAAAAAGTATAAGCTATTTAAAATATGACAAATGACTTAGTGCTGATGAATGAGAAAGATCAAGTACGAGATTTTCGTAGAATAAATGTGGTCGGCACCTCTGCCTCGGGAAAATCTACTTTTGCTCGCGCTTTAGCGACAAAATTAGGCCTCAGTTATATCGAGCTGGATAATTTATTCTGGCTGGATAACTGGCAGGAAACTGCGGATCAAGAGTTCTTTGATAAAATTCAAGCAGCCATCGATCAGGCCAAAGATGGCTATGTGATTGATGGTAATTATACCCGCAGTATTCCCGTCAAATGGGCTGAGATCGACAGTGTGATCTGGATTGATTTACCGTTCCATCTCAATCTATATCGTTCCATTAAAAGAGCCATACAGCGGACAATTAGCAAACAACCGCTTTGGTCAAACTCGAATAATACAGAAAGTTTCAGCCAGATGTTGAGTCGTGATTCCATCATCTGGTGGATGATTAAAACCCACCAAAAAAATCGTCAGCATTATTTAAAGTTGATGCATATGCCTGAATATCAGCATATCCACTGGATCAGATTAAGATCGCCCCGAGAAATTGACGCTTTTCTGGCACAGCATTAAAGTCCAAAATAATAACCAATCAAACAGATAATTACCGTAATAATAATCAGGGTAATAACGTTACCTGAATTGGATTTGGCAGCATCGTGAGGCTTATGTGCTTTAGATGGTTTGGTCACATGCTCGTCGGTAGTCATTCCTGCAAATGGATCAGCGCTGATTTTCGGACTCAGTTTTGCAGTCTTGTAGTGATTCGCGATTTTGACAATAAACTTCGCTTTCAGATCGTCGATTTTCTGCGCAAAATGGCGTAGGTCAAGCTGTTGGTCCGGTGTCAGCACTTCACCGTTTTCATGATAAGGATGCTGGATTTTAGCTTCGATTAGTTCTTCCAGCGCATCCAGACGGTACAGCATGTCATGGGCAAAGTCAGCTGTATAATCGGTTGGCAATAATGCCAGTCTATTACCGATAGCTATATCCACAGTAGAAGACACACCATAATAAGGTTGTCCAAGCTGAGCAGGTTGAACAAAACCTTGCGCAAATCTGGTATCAAATAATTCATGATCCATAAAGACCTGGATATCATCCCAGTTTGGCTGTTCCAGATCTGCCAGTACACGTCTGGCCAGTTTGCTGTTGAGTTCGTATTGCCAGAAGGTTTCATGACGTAGAGAAGATCGCTGTGTAACAGGCGCTTCATAATCATTATCTGCGGTATACCATTCTGGTAATTCCTTGCCAATAATCCAGGCATTTTTTTTCTGGGCTTCATGACTGACAATGAAATATTCAAATGGCAGCAGTTCAACATTTACATTGGGATTTTGCTCATCTTCAAGCAGGGTGGAGCGGTGCAGGCTTAGACGTTGTACGCCCTGTTTTTTCAAACCTTCCAGCCAGACTTGAAAATGCTGCGCTAAAAGATGCTGTGAAATCAGATCACGAAAGGCAAATTGATGCTGATTAAAGATGGAATGCTGAAGCCAGCGATTGAAACTTAAGTCCTGAGACAGGTACTCATTTCCATAAGTTACTAAAGTAAGTTGCTGTTTCCAAATTTGATCGATTGCCATAATGATTTGATCTAATTGATATCATGTTTATTTTATACTTTTTATTTTTACATCTGCCAATCTAATTTTCATTACATGCCATCTTCATCAACGTGCCTAAAAACTGTTAGAATACGGGGTTTTTTAAAAATATTTCTAACCTGTTGCTTTGAGAGTTACTATGTCACTGGAAGCCCTGACCACTGAAGCGCTCGCTGCGATTGCAGCAGCTCAAGACCTTGCTGCACTTGATCAAGTACGAGTGCAATTTACGGGGAAAAAAAGCCAGCTCGCGGAACAATCTAAGTCGCTGGGTAAAATGGATCCGGAACAACGTAAAGAATTCGGTGCAAAAATCCATGCTGTGCGTGAAGCGATTACAGCTGCACTGACAGCACGTCAGGCAGAACTGCATAAAGCTGCGCTGGAGCAGAAGCTTGCCAGCGAAACTATTGATATTACATTACCCGGTCGTGGCCAGCAGGTGGGCAGTATCCACCCAGTGACCCAAGTACAGGAACGTATCTGCCAGTTCTTTACCAAAGCAGGTTTTACAGTGGCAACTGGCCCGGAAGTTGAAGATGACTATCACAACTTTGAAGCCTTAAATATTCCAGGCCATCACCCTGCACGTGCCATGCACGACACGTTCTATTTTGATGTAAACCATTTGCTGCGTACGCATACCTCTGGTGTGCAGATTCGTACTATGGAAACGCAACAACCACCAATCCGTATCGTGTGTCCAGGTCGTGTATACCGTTGTGACTCGGATCAAACCCACTCACCAATGTTCCATCAGATCGAAGGTTTATACGTTGCTGAAAATACCAGCTTCGCTGAATTGAAAGGTTTGCTGGTCAATCTGCTCAACGAATTCTTTGAAAAAGACTTAAAAGTACGTTTCCGTCCATCTTATTTCCCATTCACAGAGCCAAGTGCAGAAGTGGATATTATGGATGAGCGTGGCAAATGGTTGGAAGTTCTGGGTTGCGGTATGGTGCATCCGAATGTATTACGTTCTGCTGGTATTGATCCTGACAAATACAAAGGCTTTGCATTTGGTCTAGGCGTTGAGCGTTTTGCAATGTTGCGTTATGGCATTAACGACTTGCGTATGTTCTACCAAAACGATGTGCGTTTCTTACGCCAGTTTGCTTAAAACTTTTTATTAAATCCTCTCCTAACCTCTCCTTTTTAAAAGGAGAGGGACTCCACGAAATCAGTGGGGGTTCTCCGCCTTTCTTAAAGGGGGAGTTAGGGGGGATTCTAGAGATTTGAATTACAGGTTTTATATCAATGAAAATTAGCGAAAATTGGCTACGCACATGGGTTAACCCAGCCATCGACAGCGAGAAACTTTCTAATCAATTGACCATGTTAGGTCTAGAAGTCGATGATTTATCTCCTGCCGCAAAACCATTTACAGGTGTAGTGGTTGGTGAAGTTCTGACTGTTGAACAGCACCCGGATGCAGACCGTTTACGTGTAACTACCGTGAATATCGGTTCAGGTGAACCACTCCAAATCGTGTGCGGTGCGCCAAACGTACGTGCAGGTATGAAAGCGCCAGTTGCTACCATTGGCGCGGTTTTGCCGGGCGATTTCAAAATCAAGAAGGGCAAACTTCGTGGGATCGAATCCCAAGGTATGCTGTGTGGTGCGTCTGAAATTGATTTAGAAGACAAAATTGATGGTCTTTTAGAATTACCAAACGATGCACCTGTGGGTGTCAACATTCGTGAATATTTAGACTTAGATGACAACGTGATTGACATCAGCATTACGCCAAACCGTGGTGACTGTTTCAGCATTCGTGGTATTGCACGTGAAATTGGTGTGATTAACCAATTGCCAGTGACTGCGCCAGAAATTCAAGAAGTGGCTGCAACCATTGCTGATGAAAAGAAAGTGGTGGTGTCGACTGAAGGCTGTCCACGTTACTTAGGTCGTGTGATCAAAAACGTCAACACCAAAGCGCCAACCCCTGAATGGATGGAACGTGCGCTTGCTCGTTCGGGTATCCGTCAGCACAGCATTTTGGTCGACATTACCAACTATGTATTGATCGAGCTGGGTCAACCGTTACACGCATTTGATGGTGGCAAGGTTCAAGGTGCAGTTCACGTTCGTCAAGCAACAGCCGGTGAAAAGCTGGTGCTGTTAAATGAACAGGAAGTTGAACTGAATGAAAAAGTGATGGTGATTGCAGATGATGAAAAAGCATTGGCGATTGCAGGCATCATGGGTGGTCTGTCTTCATCTGTAACGGATGCAACCACTGAGATCTTCCTGGAGTCTGCATTCTTTGCACCTTTACACATTGCAGGTCGTGCGCGTAGCTTCGGCTTACATACCGATGCTTCTCAGCGTTATGAGCGTGGTGTGGACTTTGAATTGCCAGTGATGGCAATGCACCGTGCGTCTCAGCTGATTGCTGAACTTGCAGGCGGTGAGTTTGGTCCAATTACAGTTGCAGAAAATCCAGCAGTATTGCCTAGACGTGAAGCAATTGAACTTGAACAGGCACAAGTAGATCAACTTCTGGGTTATAAAGTTGAATCAGACTTCATTACCGATGCGTTAACGCGTTTGGGCTGTGAAGTGACTGTGAAAGCAGAAGGTCAATGGTCTGTGGTACCACCGTCACACCGTTATGATATGGCAATCTACCAGGACTTGATCGAAGAAGTTGCACGTATTCATGGTTATGACAATATTCAAATCAGTTTGCCTGTGATTGATGTCAAACTTGCAAAATACCAGGATCAGTTCGAAGTGGCTCAGCTTCGTCAGACTGCGGTGACTTTGGGTTATCAAGAAGCGATCAGTTTTAGCTTTGCTGACTTGAAACTGGAAAAACAGCTCAACCCTGCAGTAAATCCATTAGCATTGGCAAACCCGATTTCAAGTGATTTAGCGGTAATGCGTTCAACCCTGTTATCAAGTTTGATTCCATGTGTGCAATATAACGTCAATCGTCAGCAAAACCGCGTACGTTTCTTTGAGCTGGGTCTGCGTTTTGATTATCAGGATGCTGCATCGATTCATGACCTGAAACAGATTCCAACTTTCGCCCTGATTGCGACTGGTTCACGTATCAATGAATCATGGCATGGTAAGCCACAGCCAATGGATTTCTTTGACTTTAAAGGTGATGTGGAAGAAATTCTGGCAGCAGCTCGTCTGAATGTTGAATATGTTCGTTCAGAGCGTGCATGGTTGCATCCTGGTCAATCTGCTGAAATTATGGTTAATGGCCAGTCGATTGGTTATTTAGGTCGTTTACATCCATCACTTGAAGATGAGCTGGATTTAGCAACCACTTGGGTCGCTGAACTCGATCAAAAAGCCGTTTTGCAAACTTATGTATCTAATTTTACAGAATTATCACGTTTTCCGTCGGTTCGACGTGATATTGCGCTTTTAATTAGTGATAAGATTAATGTTAGCGAAATTCAGAGACTTATCGAAAAGACTGGTGGTGAGCTCCTGGAGTCAAACTGGTTGTTCGATGTGTACACTGGACAAGGGGTAGAAGAAGGCAAGCGTTCTCTAGCATTTGCTCTTCTCTGGCAGCATCCAACCCGCACCCTGGAAGATGCTGAAATTAAATCAGGCATGGATAATATCCTGCAAGTGTTAGAAAACACTTATCAAGCGACATTGAGGGCTTCATGACAGCACTAACTAAAGCAGAGATGGCTGATCATTTAAGTGAGCTCACGAGTTTAAACCGTCGTGAAGCAAAACAAATGGTCGAATTGTTCTTTGATGAGATTAGCCAGGCGCTAATCTCGGGTGAGCAAGTCAAACTATCAGGTTTCGGTAATTTTGAGTTGCGTGACAAGCGTCAACGTCCAGGCCGTAATCCGAAGACTGGTGAAGAAATTCCGATTTCTGCACGCCGGGTCGTAACCTTCCGTGCGGGGCAGAAGTTCCGTCAGCGTGTGGGAACTGAGCAGGTCAATTGATCTGCTTTTTTTCTTGATAGAGATTGCCGGTAGAAATTTCGATTTTTATAGGCATAAAAAAAGAGAGCCAATGGCTCTCTTTTTCGTACTGAATAATCGTTAGATTATTGAGCAGCAGCTTCAGAAGCAGCAGTAGCGTCAGCAGCAGCGTCAGTAGCAACTGCAGCAGCAGCGTCAGCTTCAGCAACAGCAGCAGCGTCAGAAGCAGCAACTTCAGAAGTAGCTTCTACAGCAGCAGCGTCAGCAGCAGCTTCAGCTTCAGATGCAGCTTCTACAGCTTCAGATGCAGCTTGGTTAGCGTCAGCAGCAGCATCTTCAGTTTTTTTAGCACAACCAACGAAAGCTAAAGTAGTAGCAACTGCAGCAGCAATAGCGATTTTTTTGAATAACATGGCATCACTCTCTAAAAATTGAGATTAAAAAAAACCGACGTTAGCCTGTTATGTGCTTTTATTATTCCTAATTTTGTTAGGTACTAACAACGCAGGAGCAGTCTAACTGGTCTGCAAATATGCTATCACTGCGCATTTTTAATTGCTACAGGGCAAGTTCAAAAAAGTGCAAAAAACGCATGAAATTCATGGTTTTTTTAACAGAAAATAACAATTAAAGGAAAGACTTATATGGGGTAAAGGCGATTTAAACCTCTAAAACTTATACAATTTTTCTTACCATTATTTTATTAATCATAAACTTGCAAATAAGTTTACAAATCATCATGGACTTTGTTTCTTTGTGTAATCAATGTCAACCCAAATAAAAAAGGTCATCGTTTTAGATGACCTTTCTATAATTTTTGAGGACTTAGTTAGATGCCTTGCGCTTCATCTGATCGAAGAAGTCATCATTGGTCTTGGTTTCTTTCATGCGATCAAGCAGGAATTCCATTGCCGCCAGTTCGTCCTGGGTATGCAAAAGCTTACGCAGAATCCAGACTTTACGCAGATTATCTTCTGACATCAGACGTTCTTCACGACGGGTACCCGATTTCTTGATGTTCATTGCAGGGAATACACGTTTCTCAGCAATGCGACGATCAAGCGTGATTTCCTGGTTACCTGTACCTTTGAATTCTTCGTAGATCACTTCATCCATTTTACTGCCGGTTTCAATCAATGCAGTAGAAATAATGGTCAGTGAACCGCCTTCTTCGATATTACGAGCCGCACCGAAGAAACGTTTTGGACGTTCAAGTGCATGTGCATCCACACCCCCTGTCAATACCTTACCAGATGAAGGAATTACAGTGTTGTACGCACGTGCCAGACGGGTAATTGAGTCAAGCAGAATCACTACGTCTTTTTTATGTTCAACCAGACGTTTGGCTTTTTCAATTACCATTTCAGCCACTTGTACGTGACGCGCCGGAGATTCATCAAAGGTTGAAGCGATAACTTCACCACGAACCGTACGTTCCATTTCCGTTACTTCTTCAGGACGTTCGTCAATCAGCAGTACAATCAGGAAACATTCAGGGTTGTTACGAACAATTGACTGTGCAATGTTTTGCAGCAACATGGTTTTACCGGCTTTCGGGGGTGCAACGATAATAGAACGCTGACCTTTACCGATTGGGGCAACCAGATCGACTACACGAGCTGTCAAATCTTCAGTGGTACCATTACCCAATTCCATGACCAATTGCTCAGTTGGGAATAACGGGGTTAAGTTTTCAAACAGAATCTTGTTGCGAGAGTTCTCAGGTGTGTCGTAGTTAATCTGGTTCACTTTTAGAAGTGCAAAATAACGTTCACCTTCTTTCGGTGGGCGAATGGTACCAGTAATAGTATCGCCTGTACGAAGGTTAAAACGACGGATCTGGGAAGGGCTGACATAGATGTCATCGGGACCTGCCAGATAAGAGCCTGCCGCAGAGCGTAAGAAGCCAAAACCATCTGACAGAATTTCCAAAACGCCATCACCAAAAATCTCTTCACCATTCATCGCATGGCGCTTTAAGATGGCAAAAATAATGTCTTGCTTGCGGTTACGGGCCATGCCTTCTAGGCCCATAAACTCGGCAATCTTGATGAGTTCGCCAATCGGTTTTTTCTTGAGTTCGGTTAAATTCATAGGTGGTCGGATAGAATCAAAGTTCTGAGGTACAGGTTAGAAAGGGAGTAACATTCGGCCGCATACAAGCATTCAAACGACAGCAATTGAATTTGCACAAGAACAATTCAGAGGTTTGTTTGATTGTTTCAAAGAGAAATGTGAAAAAACAATTTCTATTGCCGAGCGGCATCTTATGTATTGTGTCTTGTAAGAAATTGACAGGATTTAGTATTCCTGATCTCTTGAATGAGCAATATAAGAGAGAAACAGGCGTTTGTCAATTTATTCTGGGCGAAAAAAATACGCGATATCTGATCACGTATTTTTATCTTTAAAACAGCGTTGATTAAATGTTTTCTTCAATGAACGCTGTTAATTTAGATTTAGGTGCTGCACCAACTTGAGTCGCAACCACTTCACCATTTTTGAACATCAATAAAGCTGGGATATTACGAATGCTATAGTTCACTGCAGTGGCTTCGCAAGAAGTCACATCAACTTTTACGATTTTTACTTTACCTTGGTATTCGTCAGCAAGTACTTCCAGTACAGGAGCAATTGCTTTACATGGCGCACACCAGCCAGCCCAGAAGTCAACCAATACAGGAACGTCTGATTGAAGAACGTCTGCTTCGAAGTTTGCGTCAGTAGTATTTACGATGTTGCCAGACATGGAGTGCTCCAGAAAATAATTTTTTAAAGATGGCTATAATTCTTAGTATTACATAGCCTTCTTTAACAATGTAGGGGAATATGCAAATTTTCAACCTATATTGTCAATTTGTCTAATGGATGATCACGATAGAGATAATCGTGTAACACAATTGTCACATAGAAAGAAAAAACTAAAAGGGATTAAATTGTCGATACAAATGGCTTTTAAATTGCATGGTTGTGAATTACTCTAAGCACAATTCGTTAAAGGTTTATTTCTGGAATGTCTGACTTTTTGATTGATGAAGAATTACTTGCCGCCATCGATATGGGATCAAACAGCTTTCATTTGGCCATTGCTCGAGTGGACCACGGCGAAGTCAAGAAAGTGGCATCAATGTCAGAAAAAGTTCAGCTTGCAGCAGGCCTGGACGAAAATAAGAATTTGACTGAAGCTGCGCAGCAACGTGGTCTAGCCTGTCTGGCACGCTTTGTGGGGCGTTTGGGTTCGGTTCAGCCCAACCGTTTACGTATCGTGGCGACCAATGCCTTACGTCAGGCAAAAAATGGCCATGAATTTATTCAAAAGGCAGCAGAAATTTTACCGAAACCCATCGAAATTATTGCAGGTCGAGAAGAAGCCCGCCTGATCTATTTAGGTGTATCACATACCATGGCCAATAGTGGCCGTCGTCTGGTAGTAGATATTGGTGGCGGTTCAACTGAACTGATTATTGGTGAAGAATTTGAACCGATTCATACCGAATCCGTGCAGATGGGTTGTGTTGCCTTTACCAAAGCTTATTTTGAAGATGGCGATATTAATCAAAAGGCCTTTGATAAAGCTGTCACGGCGGCACGTAAAGAAATTTCCGGTATTGCCAATACCTATAAAGCAGCAGGTTGGGATGCTGTGGTTGGTTCGAGTGGCACCATCAAAGCCTGCCGCCAGATCTGTGTCAATATGGGCTGGAGTAACGAGCGCGAGGAGTTGACGCGTGAAGGCCTGGAAAAAATCAAAGATAAATTACTCAAATATAAACATGTCACGGACATGGAGTTTGAAGGCCTTAAAGAAGACCGCCGTGCGGTGTTGCCAGCAGGAATTGCCATTCTGTATGCCGTCTTTGATGTTCTGAATATTGGTTATCTGACCTATTCTGACGGGGCATTACGTGAAGGCGTGATGTATGACCTACTCGGGCGTTTCCAGCACGAGGATATCCGTGACCGTTCTGTGCATGCCTTGATGGGGCGTTATAATGCTGATGCCAAACAGGCAGAACGTGTGGTAAAAACCGCGCAAAAACTGTTTGATGATGTGAAACAACCTTTAGCTTTAAATAGCGAAGACAGTGATCTGTTACGTCGTGCAGCTTATCTGCATGAAATTGGTCTGGCGATCAGTCATAGTGGTTATCATCGTCATGGGGCTTATTTGTTACAGCACTCGGACATTGCCGGTTTCTCGCAAGTCGACCAGAATCATCTGTCACATTTGGTCGCACATCATCGTCGTAAATTGCGCGCTGATGCCAGGATAGATGTCAACAAAGTCGGTGGTTCTCGACTTTTGTACCTGTGTTTACTGCTTCGTCTGGCGGTTTTGGTCAATCATAGTCGTAGCGATGAGATGCTTCCTGCCATTGAACTGAAGGTGAAGAATGCGCAACAATGGCAACTCAGCGTAGCCGGTGATGCCCGACAATGGCCTTTACTGGTGGCTGAACTGCATGATGAACAGGTGCAGTTTAGGAATTGGGAAATTGATCTCGCAATTCAGTCTGAACAATTTGTTGATTAACACCTTTATAGGGATGAAAACGGTTAACCTATGAAAAATAAAGCGACTCCATCAAAAGCATGGAAGACCGTGCAAATTGCACGTCATCCAGAACGTCCACAATTCCTGGACTACGTGGGTGAAATATTCACTGAATTTGATGCTTTACATGGTGACCGTCTCTATGGTGATGATGGTGCAATGATTGGTGGTCTGGCGCGTTTTGACGGTCAGCCTGTGATGATTGTTGGTCAGCACCGTGGCCGTAGTACCCGTGAAAAATTACAGCATAACTTCGGGATGGCGAATCCTGAAGGTTACCGTAAGGCACAACGCCTGCTCGATATGGCAGAGCGTTTTAATCTGCCTGTATTTACCTTTATTGACACGATGGGCGCTTATCCAGGCGTAGGCGCAGAAGAGCGTGGTCAGGCTGAAGCGATTGCTACAAGTCTGGCACAGTTGTCTAACCTGAAAGTACCTGTGATTGCGACTGTACTGGGTGAAGGTGGTTCTGGTGGTGCACTGGGGATTGGGGTGGCAGACCGTGTGGTGATGTTATCTCATAGTATCTATTCTGTGATTTCACCAGAAGGCTGTGCATCGATCCTGTGGAAAACTGCGGACAAAGCTGAACAAGCCAGTGAAGCACTGGCACTGACTGCGGAAAAACTGCAGCATATGGGTATTGTGGAATATGTAGTAGATGAAGGTGAAGGCGCTCATTTAAATCCTGATCAGGTAATGCAAGACCTGAAAGCAGTACTGAAAGAAGCGCTGAATGAACTGCAACCGATGGAAGCCGAGGCACGATGCGAAGCACGTTACCAGCGTTTAATGAAGTTTGGCAGCGACAATTTAGGTCTGGTTTCTTAAAACAGCTGCAGGACTTTCCTGCAGAAACAAAATTTCTCATCGGATGCAGTGGCGGCGTGGATTCCATGCTGTTACTGCATCTGATGTTTTTTTTGTGCCCGGAAAAAATCCGTGCGATTTATGTCGATCATCAGCTGCAAAGTGGTAGCGCTGAATGGGGCAGATTTGTTCAGCATGAATGCCAAAAGCTGAGTATCCCCTGTATTGTCCAGCCAGTTATTGTGGCACAAGGTAATCTGGAAAATCAGGCCCGGGAAGCACGTTATCAGGCCTATCTGAAGCATCTACAGCCCAATGAAATTCTAGTTCTTGCGCATCATCAGCAGGACCAGGCAGAAACACTGATGCTGCGTTTACTATCTGGGGCCGGAGTCGATGGTCTGTCTGCCATGAAGCGGGTAGATATACGAGAAGATTTAACCATCTGGCGTCCACTTTTGGATATTTCTCGTGAGCAGATTTGCCAATGGGCCGCTGACCTGAATATTCAGAATATTGAAGATCCGAGCAATCAGAATAATGATTATGATCGTGCCTGGGCACGTCAGATTTTGTGGCCGCTATTAAGTGAGCGCTTCCCAAAAATGCAGGCAGCTTTAGCCCGAACCACGGATCTGATGCAGGATGCTCAGGAAATCTTGCAGGATGTGTTGCGACAAGATACAGACGTTTGTATCCAAGATAATATTTTAGACTTATCTAAATTTTCTGAACTGTCTTTAGCACGCCAGCGCCAGCTGCTATCTAACTGGATGAAAGGGGGGGGACAGTATCGGCCTACACTGGATATGGTACAGCGCTTGCAACGTGAAGTCATTCATGTCCGTGCAGATGCCCAGGCGGCTTTGCATTGGCAAGGTTTTTATTATGTGCGTTATCAGCAGCTGGTCTATAAGCTCAGTAAAGAAATTTATCTGGCAGGTCAACAGCCATTTTCTGGCGAACAGCAGATGATTTTCAGACTTCAGGATCGTATTGATTTGCCTTCAGGACAGTTTCAGATTCGGTCTGCGGCAATCGGTTTATCATTGGATTTATTGAATCAGCACTTGAAACTGACACAGCGCCAAGGTGGCGAAAAGATTCATTTATGTGGACGTGTCGGTTCTTGGCCACTGAAAAAAGCCATTCAGGATGCGCAAATATTTCCATGGATGCGGCATACAATTCAAATATTAAGCATAGATGATGTTATGCTAGGCGTGTTTACGCCCAAAGGATTTTGGTTGGCTGAATCTGCCTATTGTGAGGTGGAGGGGTGGCAGCCAATTTCAGTCTCTTCAATTTCAGAACACAAAGACGAGCATTAAAAATGAGTGCAGCTTTAAATTGTAATATCAGTTTCATTGGTGGTGGTAACATGGCTCAAGCCTTAATTGGTGGCTTGATTGCACGTGGTTTGCCGGCAACCCGTATTACAGTTTCTGATCCAGTCG
The DNA here is from genome assembly GCF_002381195.1 of Acinetobacter sp. UBA3461. Taxonomy (NCBI): domain Bacteria; kingdom Pseudomonadati; phylum Pseudomonadota; class Gammaproteobacteria; order Moraxellales; family Moraxellaceae; genus Acinetobacter; species Acinetobacter sp. UBA3461. The sequence goes on from NZ_DFRO01000003.1 coordinate 70,947, forward strand.
AAAAAGTGCGTCTACTGCTTGCTGAAAAAGAAGTGAATGTTACTGATGATAATATTGCTGCAATCAAACATGCCGATATTGTGCTATTTGCGGTGAAGCCACAGGTGCTAGCGGATGTGCTTAAACCGCTGCAAGGTTTGTTGGACGGTAAATTGGTTATTTCCATTGTAGCAGGTGCTGAAATTGCGACTTTGTCTAGCTTACTTGGTACCGATCGTATTGTTCGTGTGATGCCAAATACACCAGCATTAGTACAGACTGGCGCGCATGGTTTATTCGCCAATGCAGACATGAGTACAGCAGACCGTGAGCTGGCGAGTCAGGTTTTAGCTTCAACTGGCCTGACAATTTGGGTAAACTCTGAAGCGCAAATTGATGCTGTAACGGCGGTTTCTGGCTCAGGTCCGGCTTATTTCTTCTATATGATGGAAAGCATGATCCGCGCAGGTGTGAATCTGGGGCTAGATGAGAAAGTGGCGACTGCATTGACCTTGCAAACTGCATTAGGTGCAGCGCAAATGGCAATTACCAGTGCAAATACACCAGCTGAATTACGTAAAAATGTGACTTCACCGAATGGTACGACTCAGGCTGCACTTGAAGTCTTTGATCAGGCCCAGATTTCTCAAAACATTCAGGCAGCTCTGGCTGCTGCTGCAAAACGCAGTCAGGAGCTCGCTCAAGAGCTTAGCGACAGCAGTAAGTAAATTTTCAAATTTAATATTTAGGAACCTTCAGGTATGGGTGCAAATTCTGCGCTAATTTTTGGCATTATCATTAACGTCGCAATTTTGCTCGTATTCTTCCGCTTTTTAATGCAGTTGGCTTCGGTGAGTCCTTACAATCCGGTGGTACTTTCAACTGTAAAGGCCACCAAGATTGTAGATGTGTTTAGTCGTATTCTGCCAACTCTGGCGAAGGGTCGGGTAAATACTGCCGCGCTGGCATTATTAGTGGTGCTGTATTTGCTGAAAATTTTTGGCATGATGTATCTTTCTGGTGGTATGCCAAATGGTCCAATTCATCTGTTAATACTGACTTTTGTGACCATGATTCAGGACCTGATCCGTTTCTGTCGTTATCTGATTTTCGCGACCATCATTTTGAGCTGGGTAGTGATGTTTACTCAATCCCGTTCGCCTTATATTGAAGTGGTTCAGGAACTGGCAGAGCCATTATTGGCACCCTTCCGTCGTATCATGCCGAATATCGGTATGATCGACCTGTCTCCAATTCTGGCGATTCTGGCACTGATGGTGGTTGATCTGATCATGCGTGAAGTGGCCATGGTGTTGTTGACTGGTTTCTAAGATTTAAGAATATAAAAAAGGACGCTTAGGCGTCCTTTTTTATTTATTATAAATTTCAAAAGAGGTTTTACCTCTTCCTACCTTCTCCTGAGAGGAGAGGTAACTTCTTGGAAATTCATCTCTGAGAAGTAATAGTCTTCTTTATCTTAAAAAGAGAAGAAGGAATTAATAAGACTATTCATGGTAATCAAAATTAGGTGTAACTCCCTCTCCCTGGGGGAGAGGGCTAATATAAATCTCCTGAAACCCCTCTGAAAGAGGGGTTCAAAGCACTTTAGTGCGCCTCATCCCAATTCTTGCCTTGGCCCACTTCTACCAGTAAAGGCACAGAGATCTGCACTACAGATTGCATTACTTCAGCCAGCTTAGGTGCCAGCTCATCAGCAATCGCTTCATCAACTTCAAATACCAATTCATCGTGGACTTGCAGCAGCATTTTGGCCTGGTCTTTTGGCAACATCTTGTCGACTTCAATCATCGCTATCTTGATAATATCGGCAGCTGAACCTTGTAGTGGGGCATTGATTGCAGCACGTTCAGCAGCTTTACGTATCATCATATTGCGCGCATCAATATCTGGGGTATACAAACGGCGGCCAAGAATGGTTTCCACGAAGCCCTGTTCCAGCGCAACCTGACGGGTACGCTGCATATATTCATAAATACCCGGATAGCGGTGGAAATATTGCTTGATGTATTCCTGTGATTCCTGGCGGGTGAAACCAAGCTGACGAGTCAAGCCAAACTCGGACATGCCGTAAAGCAGACCGAAGTTTACTGCTTTGGCTTGGCGACGTTGATCATTGGTCACATCTTCCAGGGCAATACCGAGGACTTCTGCCGCGGTACGACGATGGACGTCCTGACCGTGAATAAAAGCATCCACCAGTGCATCATCCTGAGACAAATGTGCCATCAGACGTAATTCAATTTGGGAATAATCGGCTGCAAGTAAAATACGACCTTCTGGTGCAACAAAAGCTTTACGGATCTGACGGCCAATTTCTTCACGAATTGGAATATTCTGCAGGTTTGGGTCGGTTGAGGATAAACGACCGGTTGCAGTCAGTGCCTGATGATAGCTGGTATGTACACGATGAGTATCATTATTGGCCTGTTTACAGAGCCCATCAGTATAAGTACTTTTCAGCTTGGACAGACCACGGTAGTTCAGGATCAACTCGGCAATTGGATGCTCAAGCTTTTCCAGAATGCTTTCGCTGGTGCTGTACTGACCTGTTGTGGTTTGCTTGCCACCTTTTAGACCCAGCTTATCAAACAGGATTTCACCAACCTGTTTCGGTGAGCTGACATTAAAGGATTCGCCCGCCATTTCTTCAATCTGCTGTTCCAGATTTTTCATGGTTTCAGCAAAGTCACAGCCCAACTGATCCAGGAAAGCCAGATCCAGCTGAATGCCATTTTCTTCCATGCTGGTCAATACACGTGCGACCGGCATTTCAATATTTAGCAGGATGTTGAGCAGTTCCGGATGTACTTTGAGTTTTTCATGCAGCACTTCATACAGACGATAAGTGACATGGGCGTCTTCTGCGGCATAGTGTGCTGCAGTTTCAATATCAATCTGGTTAAAGGTTTTCTGTTTCGCACCTTTACCGGCAATCTGTTCAAAGGTCGTGGTCAGGTGGCTTAAATAAAGACGTGCTACGTCATCCATACCGTGACGGGTTGCCACTGAGTTCAGCACATAAGACGCCAGCATGGTATCGAAGTACCAGCCTGCCAGCTGGATTCCATGATTTTCTAGGACATGCGCATCATATTTCAGATGATGGCCAATTTTCTGAATAGTGTCGTCTTCTAAAATGGGTTTGATTTGCGCAAGGATGGTTTCACGATTTAACTGCTCAGGCGCATTCTCATAGTCATGTGCCAGCGGTACGTAATAGGCATCCTTTGCATCAAAAGCCACCGAGAAGCCCACGATTTGAGCAATACGATAATCCAGACTGGTGGTTTCAGTATCAAAAGCAAAACGTTGGGCAGTATTTAAACGATTAAATAAAGCATCCCAATCTGCCTGATTCAGCACGGTGTGATAAGTCGCCTGTCCCAGTTGATCATCACTGCTGGTCAATGATGCATGATCTTCTTCTATTGGCGCTACAGGTTTGGTTGTAATCGACTGAACTACTTGCTTGTAATTGCTATTGTTCGGATTGTTTGGATGATCCAGAGATTGCAGTTGGTTACGGAATTCAAGCTCGGTATAGAGTTCGCGTAGTTTGGCAACATTTGGCTCAGCAAGTTTTAAATCATCATAACCAAAGCTCAAATCCAAATCGATCACAATACTGGCCAGCTGATGATCCAGCGTAATGCCTTCAACATTGTCTTTGATATTTTGTCCAACTTTGCCTTTGATCTTGTCGACATTTTCCAGAATGCCACCAATTGAGCCATATTCATTCAATAATTTGGCTGCGGTTTTGGCACCGACGCCAGGTACGCCCATAATACCGTCTGAGGCATCGCCCATGAGGGTCAGGTAATCGATAATCTGATTTGGCCAGACCCCAAACTTTTCAAATACACCATTTACATCGAGTGGCTTTTCTTTAAAGCTGTCTTCCAGGGTTACTTTTTCGGTCACCAGCTGGGCCATATCTTTATCGCCCGTAGAGATCAGTACTTGATGACCCATGGCTTCAGCACGTTTTGCCAGTGTGCCGATAATATCATCGGCTTCTGCGCCTGGCAGGGCGTGTAGTGGAATTCCTAAGGCTTTGATTAATGCGTGCAGGTAGGGAATTTGCTCGGCAAGCTCGCTCGGCATGCTTGGGCGGTCACCTTTATAGATGGGTGACAGTTCATGACGAAAAGTGGGTTCAGGGGTATCGAAAATCACTGCCATATGTGTAGGCTGGACACGGCGCATCAGTTTTTGAATGGCAGAAATTGCACCACGAATTGCATTGGTGTGTAAACCGGTTGACGTGGTTAACGGTGGCAGCGCGTGAAAGGCACGAAATAAAAAGTAAGAGCCATCGACCAAGACAAATGGTGGCATGTATTCAATTCCTTATTCAAATAATAGCATTATTGTACGTGATTTTTAGCGTGCCCGCTGAGCAAGTCTGTGGCAACAGCTTAGCGAATAATGACCGAAGATGAAATAACCGGCAGCGGCATGTTGTATGATGGAGTGGTATGGGACTGGAAAATATAAGAATGACAACAGGGCAAAATGAATTACGCATGATGTGGCTGATCAGCCTGGTGATTGTAGGCTTGAGTGCCTGGTATCTGGATTACGAGATTGTCAGCTATTTATGTGGGCTCGGTTTTCTGATGAGTGTAATGCAGTATGTCAATGCAGTGCAGCAGCCACTTGAAGAGATCACTGCTGAACATCAGTTGTCTATTTCTGGTTATTCCAAAGTTCCATTATATATTTCTTCCCTGATTACCATTGTGGGAGGTGTCATCGACCTGAAATGGTTGATGGGGCTGGGCGTTACGGCCTGGATTTTCTTTCTGTTCCGATGGTTACAACGAATAGAGATGTCATTGCGTCAGTTGCAGCATCGTATTCACTCGATGCCAAGTCAGGACACTCTAAATTCTCAGCCAGTTCCACTGCAAGCCTTTCAACAGCCCACTCAAGGTGATCATGCTTCACCGGGTTTAATCGATCAGATCCAGCGCTGGATTTTTCAGGGCAATCCGGTACTTAAAGCTGCAATCGGGATTCTGGTTGTCGGGATTATCCTGTTACTACGTTTTGCAACGGAGCATTGGCAAATCAGCCTGACGATGAAATTGGGCCTGATTGCTTTGGCAAGTATGGCTGTTACTGGGCTGGGCTATTGGTTGATCGAGAAAAACCGCAGTTTTGCGCTGGCACTGGAGGGTCTGGGATTAAGTGCGCTGTTTCTGACCTTATTCTTTGCCTATTACAATCTGGTCATTCCTGGTCTGTTGATGGCATCAGTGCTATTTGTGCTGATTATGGCCATGACGCTATATCTCAGTTTTAAGCAGAATAGTTTTGAATTGACAGTGATGGCGCTGCTAATTGCCTATATTGCACCATTTACTTTGCCTGTACGGGATGCCACCGCTGTAGAGCTGATTGCTTATTATCTGGTCATTAATATCGGAGTAGCAACGCTGACCAGCTTAAAACCCTGGAAGACGCTGAATCAGATTGCCTTTCTGGTCACTGCGATTGTTGGGGGAATCTATGCGCTGATTCATGGCTACACTTCTGAGCGCTATAGCATGACTGGCTTGATTCTGGCACATAGTGCCGTGTTTATCTGGCTGGGATTTCGTTTTAGTCAGTTACTCGCTAAAGATGACCTGAGCAGGTTCCAGCTCAAGCCGATTCTGGACATTGCCCTGATTTTTGCCGCGCCAATTACAGCCTATATTTTCCTGTATCTGATTCATTTTAATGAACGTACATGGCAGGCAGGACTGAGCCTGATTTATGCCATAGTATTCGCAGTTTGCTGGTTAGGATCGCGGCGCAGTCATACCCTGAATATCATTGCCAATAGCTATCTCAGTCTGATGCTGATTTTTATTGCCCTGATTCCACCAATTTTGCTGGAAAGTGAATGGAGCGTAGTGGGCTGGGCCGTAGAAGGCGTATTAATTTATTTCTGGGCTTTGGAAAAGAATCTCAAAGTTGGGCAATATTTGAGTATGGGCTTACTGATCATGGCTGGGCTGAGCAGTCTGTATTATCTTGTTGAGCTGAATCCAACACCACGACACATCTTCTGGATACTGAGTGGCTGTTATCTGGCGGTGCTCCTGATTAGCCAGTTCAAAAAGCATTATATCCAGCAACTAGATGGGCTGAGTACTGGCTTCTTGAGCTTACTCAGTTTCTCCGCCAGCCTGATGCTGTTTGCCTTATTGGAAGACGAGTTCACTTCGCCAGATGCCTATATTTATAGTCTGGCTACAGTTGCACTGATTTTTGCTGTTCTTAATGAAATTATCTTCAGAAAAAATCAGGACTGGAGCTGGCTGGTGCCAAAATGGTGTGGCTTAACGCCATTGGTTTTTGCTGGTGTGGTTCTGGCAATTGATCAGAGTGAAAATGGTGTACTGATTTGGGAGAGTCAATTTGCCCGGAGTATCTTTGGATTATCAACTTTATTGTTAGCCTGGCAATGGCTGCGACCAGCCTCAGGCTTGTTGCTTTCAAAAGAATGGGTGAGTTTGGGAGCTCTATTGAGTCTGACTCTGGCAAGCCTATGTCTGATTCCAAGTATGCCCTATATCAGTATGGTGATTTTGCCATTAGGTCTGTGTTTCTGGTCTTATAAACAATCTGCGGATTCTGCTTGGCCGATGCTATGGCAAAGCAACAGTACCTTGATTCTGATGGCAGCCTGGTTGTTGTGTTCACAGCTGCTCAGTCAGCAGGCCTTTGAGTTCTATTTGCTTCCTGTTTTAAATCCTTTTGATCTGGTGAGTATTGCCATGTTGATCAGCTTCATCTGGATGTTGCTGCAACAGATTAGGGCAGGGCGAGATAAAGGAATAATGGCAGTACTTATGGTACTGAGTTTACTTTGGCTATCCAGCTATATTGTATTGCGTGCCTTGCATATGTATTTAGGAACGCCGTTGAACAGTTTGGAAGTTTGGAGTAATGCTACAGTCCAGTTGAGCTTGACCATTCTATGGGTGCTATTGGCTTTTGCAACGATGTGGATTGCGGCAGTGAAAGCCCTGAAACCGATGTGGATTCTGGGTGGTAGTATTCTGGTGATTGTAACCTTAAAATTGGTGATGTTTGATCTGTCTCATGTCGGGACCTTAACTCGAGTACTGTCCTTCTTGCTGGCAGGAGGAGTGATGTTATTGATTGCTTATGTTGCACCAATGCCGGATGGGGAGAAGAGGGTTTGAATCTAAATTAACTACATTTGAGCGTTAACTTAATCTCCCCCAAATCCTGAACAAGCTTTAAGCAATGTGCAAGGAAAAGAGCGGCTTTTTATGACAATTCCTCTCTTTGTAAAGCGAGGTTAGGAGAGATTTAAAAAAGTTATTTTAAATCCGGCTCCCTCTTCAATTCCTTCTCATTGGCATATTGATCAACATCTTCATTTTCCAGCGGACGTGCAAGCGGATGATCTACAAAGCCCATTTTTGGTACAGGAATCTCAATATGATTTTCCAGGAAACCATTACGAATGCGTTCCTGCATTTCATCACGAACTTTTAAAAAGTTTTCACCTTGACACCAGACTGCAAACAGCAATTCAATGGATGATTCCCGGAAAGCAGTTACTGTCACAGCCGGTTTCGGATCGGCAAGCACCATTGGATATTTGTTTGCCACATCCAACAGTACTTCACGAACCTTGATAATGTCTTCATGGAAATTAATCGCCAACGTGATCGGAATTCGCCGGATCGGAAATTTGGACAGGTTATGTACCGGGGCACGGATCAGTTGCTCATTTGGCAACCGGACATAGATATTATCCTGGGTTAATAATTTGACTGAGAGCAGGTCAATCGAAATGACTTCACCTTCAATGGTATGCCCACGAATCAGGGTAATCTGAATGGTATCACCAACTTCAAAAGAACCTTCACCAATCAGGAACATACCGCTGATCAGGTTGGATGCTGAGGTCTGAGATGCGAAACCCAGTGCAACTGTCAAAATACCTGCTGCACCTAAGAAGACACTGAGCTTAAAACCGGCTTCCTTTAAGCTGGCCATGACAAACAGCAGGAAAATGAAGTAGAAAATACCGCGACGCCAGACCATTTGCTGATGGGCATTAAAGCGTAGGCCAATCGTCCGGATAAAGGCATTTGAGAAAAAACGTGCAATTAAAAACCCAATAAAGCACAGTACGATTGCGACAGCAATTTCTGTCAGCCGATCAGTATTGATACTGGTAAATACGCCTTTCAGGCTATTGGTGACTTCAGCAGAAATACTTGAGTTTGCCATTAGCCGTCCTTAAAAGAATGAATCAAACATATTGAACAGGTTGCCTGCGGGGTCACGTGGCGGATGCAGATAGTCCACTTCACCGGCATGTGGTGGGGTACGGTTTTCAATCCGAATTCGAGGTGGACGATCCAGACCTTCATGCAGGACTTTAATTTGCGAGGTCCAAAGACGTCCCGTACTGGCACTGAAAAACAGCGGTAGGGCAGGTACGGGCACATTCATACGGTCAAAGCGCAGTTGCTGATTACTGGTATTGTGGAATTCAATTGGAGTTACAGCACGAAATGCACGCGGCGTCAGCTGTTTTAGCTCAGTACGACCATCGACTGCTGTGGCATAACAGATTTCCCCAGAACGATGATTCGGGCCAAACCAGGTATCTTTAGGTAGAATTACCGGAACATCAAAAATTGGATCTCGCTGTCCATCGACAAAACCGGCAATCCACAGCGGCGTACTGATATATAGGGTTCCGCGTTGTCCGGCCGGAATATAAATGGGATCGACAGGTTTGATCACTACAGAACGATCTGCCAGACGAGGCATGAGTTGCAGTTTACTTTTGGTGGACTTGAACATATAGCGTTCAATTTTCACTGGCTGAGGAAAGGCAAAATGGGGATCTTCGATTTGGTGCCATTTCTGCTCATAGTCAAACTGTATCACAGGGCGGTAATACTCCAGACGCCATTCCTGCAAGCCACGTGTCAGACGGAACAGCAGCGAACCAAATTGCCAGGCTTTGGACTCATTTATTTCAAAATTCTGTTCCCCCCACCAATGAATAGAGGGCTGAGCAGAGGAAAAATCAACTTGATCTTGTAGCAATGCGGCTGTCCTTTCGTACTAAATCTTTCTAAACATACTTCACGCTGTCATGTGCTTAGAGTACACTCAATTTAAATTTTTTCACTATTATTATAATTCTACGATGCAAGTACTGAAACAATTACAAATCCCTTATAGTTTTGCCAAACGCCATGGGGTGTTGTTGCGTTATGAAGGGGATCAGGTCTTTATCGTCCGTCGTGATAATACCTCGATGCTTGCATTGCAGGAAGCACGCCGTTTTTTAGGCCATCCTGCCCAGTATCAGCTCTGCAATGATCACGAATTTAGCCAATTACTCAGTAGCAGTTTCGCTGGAGACAGTGGCGAATCACAACAAGTCGCAGCTGGTCTGGAAGATCATCCAGATTTGCTTAGTCTGGCCGATTCTGTCCCTGAAGCTGAAGATTTAATGGATCAGGAAGATGATGCGCCGATTGTCCGCCTGATCAATGCCTTACTTTCAGAAGCAATCCGTGTGGGTGCTTCCGATATTCATATTGAATCCTTTGAGAAGAAACTTTCAGTCCGCTTGCGGGTTGATGGTCAGTTACGCGAAATTGTACAGCCACGCCGTGAACTGGCACCGCTGTTAGTCTCGCGGATTAAAGTCATGGCCAAGCTGGATATTGCGGAAAAGCGTATTCCCCAAGACGGTCGTATTTCGTTGCGCCTAGCAGGGCGTGAAGTCGATGTCCGTGTTTCTACCTTGCCATCTTCGTATGGTGAGCGCGTGGTAATGCGTCTATTGGACAAACAGGCCGGTCGCCTGAACATGACCCATTTGGGTCTAATGAATAATGATTACGATCGCCTCAAGACTTTGGTACATCGTCCACATGGGATTATTCTAGTCACTGGCCCAACTGGTTCGGGTAAAACGACGACACTGTATGCAGCACTTTCCGATCTGAATGATGGTTCCAAGAATATCCTGACCGCGGAAGATCCGGTCGAGTATCAATTGGAAGGTATTGGGCAGACGCAGGTAAATACCAAAGTGGATATGACCTTTGCCCGTGCTTTAAAAGCGATGCTGCGTCAGGATCCCGATGTCGTCATGGTGGGTGAGATTCGTGACCTGGAGACAGCAGAAATAGCAGTACAGGCTTCTTTAACAGGTCACCTGGTTTTATCAACCCTGCATACCAATACTGCAATTGGTGCAGTAACCCGTCTTAAAGACATGGGGATTGAACCTTTCTTATTATCCAGTTCACTGATCGGGGTGGTTGCCCAGCGTCTGGTACGTACTCTCTGTGCACATTGTGCGACCTGGCATGTAGCGGATGAATTTGAACAAGGTCTGTTTGCCCATGTCCATAATGGGACACAATTAGAATTACCACAGCCAAAAGGTTGTGAACGCTGCTCACATACAGGCTTTACTGGTCGAACTGCGATCTATGAAATTGTCTCGGTGGATGATCATATGCGCCGTCTGATTCATGGTAATGCACCAGAATACGAGTTAGAAAGCTACGCACGTCAACAATCTGGTTCTATTCGTGACGATGGCTTACGTAAAGTGCTGGCAGGTAAGACGACGGTGGAGGAAGTACTGCGGGTCACCAATGAAGCAGCAGAATTAGCTTAATGATAGAACTGTTAAAAAGTAGCCAGTTGGACTGCTTTTTAATAAATTACCACAAGTCGATAATTTTCTTCATGAGTTGGGCACGCAATGGAGCGGTTGGATTGCCGGCATTGCGTTGAGTCTCATTTTTATAAAAATTTTGCCAGGTTTTCGCTATTTCTACAGTTAAACCCACCTGTTTCATCTTTTCAACATCAGCTTTACTAACATGTTTTAAACGTGTTTCTGCATCTTGAGGGCCTGTGCCCAGCCAATTACACCTTGCCCAAACTCAGGCAGGCTCATGTTATGCGGTGTAGGAGGAATAGCAAGTCGATCAATATCTAGATTCACCAAGGATTTGACTTGAGGGCGAATTTTTTCAGAAACTTGCACATCTGCAAGAGAGGAGATAGGGATACTTAAAAACAGTGTGATGAGGAGAAGAGGCTTTTACATCAAAATAAACCCAATAATAAATGCGAATAAGAATCATTATATATAACTATCTGTCTAATTGTTATCTTTTTGAAATAGGAAGATGAAAACAGTATTTAAAAAGCTGAAGACCCGCCAACTAAGAATTGAATTTTTATACTGGATCAAGGCTATCCTGAAAACAGATTTTTCAGGATAGCTGTCTACTGGATCTTAAGTAATCACATTTAGCGTGACATCAATATTATTACGGGTGGCATTAGAATATGGGCAGACAATGTGCGCAGCATCCACCAGCTTTTGAGCTTCGTCCTGATCCATACCTTCCAGATGAACATTTAGGGTAACTTCAATACCAAAGCCAGTTGGGATCGGACCAATCCCTACCTCACCTTCAATATAAGCCTCTTTACTCATATTCAGTTTGTCTCGATTAGCCACAAATTTCATCGCCCCTAAAAAGCAGGCTGAATAGCCAGCAGCAAAGAGCTGTTCAGGATTGGTACCACCGCCTGAACCACCCATTTCCTTTGGTACTGCGAGTTGTATATCCAGCAGTTGATCATCCGTAGTAACCCGACCATCGCGGCCACCTGTTGCTTTGGCATGGGCGGTATAGACAGTTTTTTCTAATGACATGATATGAATCCCTGTTATTTTTTCATGGAGTTTCTATGCTCGATGATTTTTAAACAGGAATAAGCAGGGATTTTGTTATTTTATGCAGGAAAATCGCAAACTTTAAAACTGGATCAATTTTCGATGTTGCATCAATGGCATGGACTCACGGACTTTATGCTGTTCTTTTAAATCAAAATCTACCGTGATCAGCTGAGCACCTTCCGCATGTACCATATCCAGTACCTGACCGCGGCTATTGGTGGCTGCAGTATGTCCCCAAGTCTGACGTTTTTCTCCATGCCAGCCCTGTTGTGCAGCACCAAGCACAGCACACTGAGTATCCATGGCACGTGCTTGTAGAAGTAACTGCCAATGCATTTGACCTGTGGTATAGGTAAAAGCAGAAGGGGCAGTCAGAATATTGGCGCCTTGTTGACGTAAAGTCAGTGCCAATTCAGAGAAACGCAGGTCATAACACACCATCAAGCCAATATTGCCAAATGGGGTTTTCGCAACCAAGACCTCTGTACCTGGTTCAAAGAATTTGGACTCCTGATAGCCACCGACAGCATCACCCACTTGCACATCGAATAAATGAATCTTGTCATAACGTGCTTCAGTACGTTCCGGGCTAATGCACAGGCTTACAGTACGGACACGACCATCTTCAATGACTGAACCATCCGGGCGATACGGACAAGGCAGGGTGCCAGCAATAATCCAGATCTGATATTGATGTGCCAGTTTTTCGAGACGTTGCTGAATGTTTTCAAACTGAGCTGCAGTTTCGCGTTGTTTTCCGGCAGCAAAGCAGACAAAATTTTCAGGAAAGACGATCAGTTCAGCACCAGCGGCTTTACTCTGCTGAATCAAGGATTCTATCGTTCTGAAATTGTCTTCAATTTCATTCTGAGAATTCATTTGTACAACAGAGAGTAAAGTCATCGTTTCCTTCCTGGAAAATTAAGATTAAATATTGGGTTCGGACACCTTATCGAGATTATCCTGTTCTTTTTGCAGCTGTTTAACCAAAGGTTCGAACATATTTTTGTTGCTTTCATTGAGTTTCATCAATGTCTTATGCGCATCCAGGACCGTAGTGAGCATATTACGATGCGTTACATGCTCTTCGATCAGGGCACGGGTGCAGACATGCGAATCTCCACAATAGTTCAGAATTACAAATACCTGTCCCAGACCCATACTATTGGCCAGGGTTGTAATATCTGAATTGGTAGAAAGCATGACAGCCTGGATATGATGCACTTGTTTCAGTTTCAAACCCAGTTTCGCAAGAACGCCCAGCACAGTACTATCAATAAAACTGGTTTCAGTTAAATCAACGATCGCACCAACGACATTATCTTGCTGTTCAATTTTGTTCAGTAACTTGTCTAGACTTATGCAAGATTGTGCACGCACTTCGCCAATAAGCTTAAAAATATGCGTTCCGTTCAAACTTGCATATTCAACATGACCTGTTGACATATAAATGCCATTTGCAGAGAAGGATATTAAATTATCCCATAGGGTAGTTTGATACTCAAGTAGCTGAAGGTCTGAGTTAATTTAAGTATCTATTAAAGCAATAATTATATTACTAATTCATACGTATGAAGCTAAGGAAGGCAATATCGTCCGCCACATGCTCCGGCGCCTGAAAAGATTGATTTTGCAAGTGATAGACCAACTGTGCAAACTGTTCATTCAAACCGCCATCAAAGGGTTCCAGGGCACCATCCGAACATAAAATGAATCGGGCATGACGTTTCAGGATGAATTCTTGTTCATCTACTTCCAGTTCTTCGGTCAGCCCGAGTGGAAAACTACTGGTCGATAAAATTTTGGGTGCCTGATTGGGTTCAAAGATAATAGGCGGTGGATAATGTCCGGCACTGGACCAGCGCACTATATGCGTTTCAAGGTTTAAAACCCCAGCAATCATGGTGATATGCTTTTCAATATTTTCCTGAACCAGCATGCCATTCAGCTTTTTGATCAGTTCACGTGGCGATTTGGAGCGGCCATGAAAAGCTGCCATCCATGATGTAAGTAAACTACTGGTGACACCATGTCCAGACACATCAGCCAGATAGAACATCACTTCTTTGTCGCTAATTTTCCAGTAATCGTACCAATCACCAGAAAGATAAGCGGAAGGCTGAAAATATGTTTCTACCTGATAGTTGAAAAGCTCAATCGGGTTGGGAAGCAATCTTTGTTGTAACTCTGCTGCGGAAGGTAAGTCGCGACTATCCTGGTTTCTTTTATATTGCGCATCAATTTTTTGTAAAGCGAGGAGAGGCTGAGCTGGAAGTTTGTTCCAGATCCACCCGGCAAGAGCACCTTGCTCCCAGGCTTGAGATAGTTCAGCTCCTTCATTTTCCAAAGCCAAGACAATGGTAGGAAAATTCCATTGGTATTTTAAATAGTCATGCACATCAGAAATTGCAAGAATAGTCTGATCATACAACTCATGATCTTCAAGACCAATCATCTGCACATCTGGAAGCGTGTCAAGGACTTGATCAAGATAAGGAACATCACGAGTCGGCTGAATAAAATACATAAGGAAATGAACTAATCCCAAATTTGTTTATTAGATGTACTATAACAAGCTATTGATTACCGGCGAATCTTTTTCACCGATAATCTTGCTGAAATTATTTACTTAAAAGGTTGGTTCTGTCGAATCGCTCTGATCTTCATCAAACTCATCTTCAAATTCATCATCTATATCAGTAAATAGACTTTCCGACTCTAAGCCTTTTTTTTCAGCAATTGCATAACTGGTACGTTGCAGATAAATGTCACGAATCTGTGCATAACGATCACCAGTCAATACCCCTTCAACGTCCAGTATTTCAGAACGAGTGTCGATAACACGCAAAGACTGGTCACTCCAGTAAAGTCCGTCATTATCATCAAGAATATATTTTTGTGGACGAGCCTGGCTATCTACAGCGCTACCAATTACCCCGCGGACAGAGCTTGGACCTAAAAGTGGCAGCATGATATAAGGACCAGAAGGCACTCCATAATAACCTAAAGTAATTCCCAGCCTTTCATCTTCATGACTCAAGCCCAAGCGACGGGCAGGATCTGCCAAACCTAGAGTCGTTAGCGTATTAATGGTAAAGCGGCCTAGGGACTTGGCAGCCCGTGCAGGACGACCTTGAATTAACTGGTTGACTACATTCCAGGGTTCACCCAGGTTATTGCGGAACTGAGTATAGCTGCCGCGAACATCTTTCGGAACCTTTTCCACATATTGTACGGCTACAGGTCGTAACACGTTGCGGTCAATCACATCGTTAAATTGATAGATCTTTCTATTTAGTGGCTGAAAGGGATCTTTAACTTCTTCAGCCTGTGCTGCTCTGGCATCGACCTTCAATTGTGTCTGTAATTGTTGCGCCTTATTGGAAATTTTTGTTCTAAGGGGCGTTTTTTCAGGCTCATTTTCTAGATTTTCCACATCGGTAGTCACCTCAGCAAAAACCTGTGCGGTTGAGGCTAAAGAAAATAAACATAGAGTTAAGTAAATAGAACGATGCATAAGGTAACCTGAGGCCTTTTCCGGGTAAGTAGCACTACTTATTAATATGAAAATAATAAACGTTATATTCAGGAATAAACATCATTTAAGCAAAT
The DNA here is from genome assembly GCF_002381195.1 of Acinetobacter sp. UBA3461. Taxonomy (NCBI): domain Bacteria; kingdom Pseudomonadati; phylum Pseudomonadota; class Gammaproteobacteria; order Moraxellales; family Moraxellaceae; genus Acinetobacter; species Acinetobacter sp. UBA3461. The sequence continues at coordinate 86,335 of NZ_DFRO01000003.1, forward strand.
TTGTATAAAAAATGAAGGAAAAAACACGAAAAGATTAAAAAATACACATGTGGAGAGATTTTTTTTAAAAAGGTGTTGCAAGCCCTC
>NZ_DFRO01000031.1:0-20432 GCF_002381195.1 Acinetobacter sp. UBA3461
GTATTTGCAGGCTCGTTTGCACTTGCTGGCTTTGCTACCTTAAACATGTTGTCAATATTTTGATCAAAACCATCTTCTAGATTTTGGATATTTTCCTGATCCGACGGCGCACTGGCTGTTTGAATAAGCTGCTCATTTTCTACCGTATGGCTTGAGTCTGCACCTTGCTCGTTTTCTGCTGTTAATTGTGCAGCAGTGATGTCTTTATGATCCTGATAATAATTATAACCGAGCAAAACTAAACCTACTGATAGCACTCCAAGCACAAATCCGCTCAATAAGTAAAATTGCGGAGAATGAGACAGAGGCGTTAAAGGCTGTAAAATACGAATATGTTTATTATTTTGATATGCCATAGTCGGTGCAATATTTACGGTAAATGGATGGTGATATAAGCCTGTTCCGTAGGAACACTAATCACATTTTGATATTGAGCGAATGCTGCATGGCGGTCTTTGGACAATACATAGTGCAAACCCATAAAGCTTGCCAACGCAAAGAGCAGCCAGAAAATCAAAATCCAGAAAAATGGTAATTCGCGATGAATGATGTGTTTAATCTGATCCGGAATAGCGGAAAAAGGAGAAAAGGCTTTTTTCCCTTTGAGATAATCAATTTGATCACCGACCCGACTAATCAGACTATTCAGCTGACTCATCGATTCAATCCGGTATTTTCCATGAAAGCCTAACAATAAACAGTAATGATAGACTTCAAGAACGGCGAGGCGTTCTTTGTCTTTATTGCGGATTTCTTCCATGTATTCAAAGAAACGATAACCTGCCAGTTGTGATCCAAACAGACTTAGTTGGAGTGGACTCATCATCCAGAAATTTTGCAGATCAAAAAAATGCGGAGCTTGCTGGGTCACGATGGTTTCATCGAGTAATGCGCAATAGGCATATTTTGCATCATGAATATCTTCAGCAGAAAATTGCAGTTTTCTCGCCTGAGTCTCAAAACGTGACAGCATATCCAGTACTTTCTGGCGGAAGGATTCCAAATCGGAAGGTACATACTGATTACGAATCAGAAATACCACATAGAATCCATCATGTAACAGATCGACTAGACTGGCAGTCGCTGAGTGTGGATGTGTATCTGTATTTGTTATAGCTGTAAAACCGGTGCCAATTTGTCCGTCGTCAAATAGTGAAGGGGCATTATTTAGACTATTCATTATTTTTATCCATTTACTACAGCAATCAGCTCAATTGAAATGTCCTGGAACCCACTCGGGATATAGACACAAATGGTCTCGGACTCAATCATGCGCTGATACAGTTCATTATTCGGTTCTATCTCAAAATAGCTCACACCTGAACGTACCGGAATCGCGGTCGGCACCTGAATCAGATGCTGAACTGGCACTGCGGGTAAAGCGGCAATGACCCGCTGTTCAACATCAACCGTACTGCCTACTTTGAAGCGTATCGGTACATAGGCAATCAGGTCATGGCTTGGCATTACACTACTGGATACCGCGAGATACAAACGGGTATCCCGGGAAATTTTGTCTGTTTCAAGACTCCCCACCCAATAAGATGGGCGGGTTTCTTTCAGGGTAATACTGATATAGCGGTTTGAAATAATCGTATCCAGCAGCTCACGTAAAATGACATCCAGCTGGCCAAAACTGTCCTGTAAATGATGATGCTGATATTGCGGTAACTGGTCGACAGCATACGTGGTTGAAAAAGTCAGTAATGATCCAATCAGACGCAATAATTCGGAATAGAGACGTTCTGGATGAATGCGTGGATATTGCAGGATGTGATTTAGAGTGGCATGGGCAGTATTGAGTGCATTCACCAACCAGAAAGACACAATATCGCCAGAACGGAATTCAATCAGTTTTTGTTCATTTTCACGGTTGTTGTTCTGAATAGTTTTTATTTTGGCGCGAATAATATTCAAAGTCCGCTTCAGATTATTCAGTAGATTTTCTGAGGCTTCGATATGCAGAATCGGTGGGATAAATTTATGATCCAGCACAAAATGCCCTGAGCTTTGGCGTTTCATTGTTGCAATCGGCATATAAAAATAACCATCGAGGGCCTGTTCAGGTTCCTGGCTGATTTCAAAAATCTTGAATTCCGCACGACGGCGTAACAGGGTAATTTCAGCTGTAGCGGCATTGGTAAACAGATCATGAGTCGAGCTTAAATGGGAATGATAACGGCTGGACTGTGAACTATCTTCATGATTAAGATTTTGTTTACTTGCCTGAACCATCGGTAAAGCAAGATAAATAGCCATTTCTGTACGCAGATTCAGGCTTTCTAGTTGCACGGGCTCAGGTAATAGATCCTGTGAAGGTGCACGATAAATTTCCCCATCTTGCCAGACCATTTCAATCCGGCTGAGTGCCATGATATTCATGCTGAATTGGGCTTCATCAAATTCAATCACTTGAATTCCATAGGCAAAAGGAAAGGTTGCCTGAATCATCTGGTTCAGACGTTGTTCATGATAGGCATCTTGTAACTGAAAATGCTGAGGTCGTAAAAATAAACCTTCCCCCCAAAGAACTTTTTCTGCTTTAAACATTCAGTCTTACCACTCACTATTCGAATTATTCATATCGGGTACACCTAGTAACTCTTGCACCTGTTCCAGGGGATTCTCATTTTTAATCACGTGTGCCAGCCATTCGTGTAGCGGCATCTGGCTCCAGCGAATGGTTTTCTGCAGCATATAACTCACCGGGCTGTGCGGTTCATGTATCTGGAAATAATTAGCAATTTCATTTAAGACTTTCAGCGCCTGTTCCCGGTTGGCCAGATGATTTTGTGGCTGTAATCTGAATTGAATCTGCGCAACAGCAGAGACTGTATCCGTATAACCTGGCTGAATTGCTGATTCTTTCGGCTGTAATAAGTTTTCATTATTTTGATGTACCATCTGTTCCACTTTATACAGGCGTTTAATCAGGGCAATAATGGAATCAACCTGTTCATCTATTCCAGAAAAACTCGGTGCATCCAGACCCAATAAATCATCTAGGTTTTTTTTGAGTTGCTGCCAGTGCTGATGAATATCCAAAACCTGCTGGTAGTTTTGGATTTGTACAGAACGGGAGGTTGCCTGTAGCAATTGCTCGAAGTTGTGAAGTTCATCATTGCCAGTTAGAGATTCATGACCTTCATCCTGCTGACTTTGACGCAGCCGGATATTTTGTTGATGTAAAAATGCCTCATAATTTCCCAAATGATAAAACGGTGCCTGACTGACCACGGGAACCTGTTTCATCAACGCTGGAATCTGGCTGATTAAGCCTTGCAGTAAACCCAGGCGCTGATCTAAATCATCTTCCTCAATTAAAGGATGTAAATCCGGCCAATATTGCTGAATACTTCGATGGCTCAGTTCCAGGCCACGGGAAATTCCTTCAAATCCGTGAGTTCTTGCCCAAGCTTCAGCTAACCAGGTGTAAAGTCGCAGATCTTTGGTTTTTTCACTTAAGAGCTCAACCGATTTATTCAATACAAAATGCCAGTCTGCCTGACGTGGCTCAGAGATCCAGTCACCTTGATCCAGCAAAGGATCATCTTGAGTTCTGGCCTTTTTAATGGCATGAAAGTCATTTGAAAATGAGCAGTCCTCACCACAGGGCCGATGAACAGAGATGGGGGCAAGCAGTTGTTCAATATCTAGGGGCATTCTTCACCTGAAACTTATTCTTTTTCTCTAATTTTTAAATCTGGCTTTATACGGCATCCGTTTTCTTTTTTTCGGGTGCGTTTGGTTTTCATTTTCGGTTGCTGTTGATCTAAAAGATAAGTAATCTCATCATTTTCAACCTCAATCCGAATTTTCTCAGGCACTTTTTCTTCACTGAGTGCCATTAAAATTTCGGTGGCTAAAGCAGGCAATACACTGGCATTCAGAATATGGTCAACATTACGTGCACCGCTATCCACTTCTGTACAACGGCTTAAAATCAGTTCTAACAGATCGCCGCTATAAGTGACTTCGGTTTTATATTGCATTTGAACACGCTGAATAATTTTACCGAGTTTATGTTCAATAATTTTGAGTAGTAGATCATCATGCAACGGGAAGTACGGTACGATCTGCATACGTCCCAAGAACGCCGGTTTAAACTGCTGATATAAACTAGGTTTAAGCTGTTCGATCAGCTCCTTTGCACTTGGCCAGTTTTCAGGTTGATGATTCAGACAGGCCTGCATTATGGCAGAGGATCCGACATTAGACGTCAGTAAAATCGTGGTATTTTTAAAATCAATCAGCCGTCCTTCACCATCTTCTAGCATACCTTTGTCAAAGACCTGATAGAATAATTCCTGTACATCACGATGCGCTTTTTCAATTTCATCCAGCAACACCACGCTATATGGATTGCGGCGAACAGCTTCAGTCAGTACACCACCTTGACCATAACCGACATAGCCTGGAGGCGCACCTTTTAATGAAGAAACAGTATGGGCTTCCTGATATTCTGACATACTGATGGTAATCAGATGTGATTCACCACCATACAATTCATTTGCCAGGGCGAGGGCAGTTTCAGTTTTTCCAACACCACTTGGACCAATCAGTAGGAACACACCTTGGGGTTTATTCGGATCTTCCAGTCTGGCTTTAGAAGTTTTAATGCCTTGTACCAGTTGCTGCAGGGCATAATCTTGCCCCATCACACGCTGTGCCAGACGGTTTTCAAGCTCTAATACCTGCCTGATTTCATCATTAACCATTTTACCCACTGGAATACCCGTCCAATCCGAAATGATTTCATGAATGATGCTGACATTGACGCGTTCAAAGACCAGTGGATTTTTTTGCTGTACTTCAACTAGTTCTGCACGTAACGCCGCAATTTTTTGACTGGATTTTTCATCCTGGTCTTGTGCCTGAAACTGCCGGATCTGCTGAACAAGGTGCAATTCATGTTGCCATTGATCTTCCAGACATTGGATGCTGTGCTGAAGCACTACAATTTTTACTGAAAGATCATTAAGTCGTTCATGATGAATGGGCAGGTTCTGGTTTTCTTGAGTGAGTAATTTATGCTCCAGTTCCAGATTATGCAATTGTGCCTGCAGTTGATCGAGTTGTGCCGGTTGAGTATTCTGAGTCAGTGCAACGCGTGCGGCGGCAGTGTCTAAGACACTAATTGCTTTATCGGGTAACTGACGTCCACTAATATAGCGATGCGACGCATGTACCGCAGCAATAATCGCTTCATCATCAATCTGCAAATTAAAATGCTGAACCATTACTGGAATCATGCCGCGCAGCATATCAATCGCGACTGCTTCTGTCGGCTCCTCAACTTTGACGACCTGAAAACGGCGGCTGAGCGCTGCATCTTTTTCAAAATACTGTTTGTATTCCGCCCACGTGGTTGCAGCAATAGTACGTAATTCACCTCGTGCAAGTGCTGGCTTGAGTAAATTCGCAGCATCATTCTGACCGGCCTGGCCACCCGCACCAATCAGGGTATGCGCTTCATCAATAAACAGGATGATTGGATAGGCAACACTTTGTACTTCCTGAATTACTTGTTTCAGTCGGTTCTCAAATTCACCTTTGACACTGGCGCCTGCCTGTAACAGCCCCATGTCCAGCACATGTAATTGCACATTTTTCAGGGCATCAGGGACCTGTTGCTGGGCAATTTTGAGAGCCAATCCTTCCACTACAGCCGTCTTGCCGACTCCCGGCTCACCTGTCAAAATCGGATTGTTCTGACGACGGCGCATCAAAATATCCAGCATCAAACGAATTTCAAATTCACGCCCAATCACTGGATCAATTTTTCCTTGAATAGCTTTCTGGGTCAGATTAATCGTGTACTGATCCAGTGCAGGAGTTTTTTTTGCAGTCGTTTCAGCATTTTGATGGACTACTAGCTGAGACGTTACTAATTGAGCTGACACATTTTCAATACTGTCCTGGCACAAATCCAGGAACTGATGCTTCATTGTATCAATTGGAATCAGCTCAAAAATTGCGGATGAACGCATTGCAATTTGAGACAGTTCAGACGCAGTCAGTAAAGCCACAAGCAGATGACCACTACGGATGACGGGTTCTTTTTCAGCGGAGGCCAGTAGCCAACCCTGCTCAAGTAAGCGGATAATTGACGTGGCAAAAATAGGGATGCGCGAATTGCCTTTGTTAAGCTGAAATAAACTTTCCTTTAGATCATCTAGCAGAGCTTCTTTAGAAAGTTTGTAGTTTTTAAGCAATAACTGGACATCATTTAGCTGGTTATGCGAGAGTAATTCGAGAAAAAAATGTTCAATTTCGATTTCGTAATTTTGCTGATGAATACAGGTGTTGGCAGATTTCTTAAGACATAAACGTGCATGATCAGATAATTTAGTAATTAAAATTTTCAGATTATTCATGTATTTCTCATTATTTATTTTTACAAGGCACAATCTTTTTAAGGTTTGAAAGATAGGATGGTGCTGTTGTTGTTATTTATTTGCATGACTGCAATTGAATCAGTTCTTCTGATCAATTTTACCCTAATATTTATATGTTTTTAAAAGAATAAAAGTCATATAATCTTTAACATTTTTTTAGAGACTGTTAAAAAATATTTTACAAAAGTCAATTTTTGTTGTTGACTTAGTGTGATCATTTTTTGTTAAATTCGCAAGATGATTTTTAAATAATAAATACAGAAAAGTCATTTCAAGTAAAAAATTAAACAACCAGAAAAAGAAAAGTTTGAGGCTAATTTTGAAAAAAAATATGAGTTACATACTCGTGCTGATGCTGGCTGTCTGCACGATGAGTCTGATGCAGACGCATGCTGCAACCCTAAAAAAATCATGTCTTAAAGTTCATCCACTGGCCGAAGGAGATACTGATCCAGAAATCCTGCAACAGTATGAACAGCTTTGTGCCAAAGCCACTCGGAAAGATTTTAATTTACAGCATAAAATCAAAGCCGATATTGCTCAACTTTATCTGGATCGTGGTCTGCATCTGAAAGCACTTCAAGCAGTAGATCAGTTAAGTCGTGAAAATTACATAACACGTCAACTAACAGATATTAGCTTCCTTGCTGGTGTTGCGATTTCTAATCATGCCCTGAACTATATGCGCACTACAGAAATCCGTCCGCTGAATGAAGAAACCTACGCTATTACCAAAGTTTTTAATGACAATGTACGTTTATCCCAACCCGTCACGGTTATGCCTCTAAGGGCAGAGAAGGATTCAGGCAACAAGAAAAAAACGGTGACCACGGCAAATAAAAAAAACAGCTCGGCTAAAACACGTATAAATGCTCCTGTACGGAGTCAAACAAAAGAAACGTCGAGCAGGAATATTGTCGCCAAGAGAATAGAGCCGGTCGTCCTCCCTAATGTCCAGTCTAGCTCCAACCCATTTGGCGCACTTCGAAGCAACTAATAAAAAATAATTCATAGGAATCAGCAATATGGCTAAGCGTGAAAGTGTACAGAAGAAATTACAGCGGATTCGTCCACCGCGTGTGCAATTGACTTACGATGTAGAAGTTGGGGATGCCCGCGAAGTCAAGGAGTTGCCCTTTGTAGTCGGCGTGCTGGGAGATTTTTCAGCAGCATCTGAACTGGAAAAAACCAAGCTAAAAGACAAGAAATTTATCAATGTAGATTTAGACAATATTGATGAAGTGATGGAGTCTCTGGCACCACGGGCCAGCTTTCAGGTTGAAAATACCCTGACCGAAGAGGGAGGCAAGATGTCTGTGGATCTGACCTTCAATTCCATGGATAACTTTAAGCCAGAACAGGTCGTGCAGCAGGTAGCTCCATTACGTCGACTGGTTGAAGCACGTGAACGTTTAACAGATTTGCGTAATAAAATTTCCAATAATGAACGTCTGGAAGATCTCCTGGATGAAGTACTAAAAAGTACTGATCAGATCCGCAAGATGAGTGTGGAGGCGGAGCATGAGTAATATAAATGCAGCAACCGCTGAACACCTGAATGTTGAAGAATACTCATTACTTGACTCTATCGTCGAGCGTAGCCGTATCGCCCGTACCGATGAAGAGCATGACCGTGCCAAAAGTCTGATTGGTGAACTGGCACGTGAAGTCATGGCAGGAACAATTACTGTATCCGATAACATGACCCTTGCACTGGACAAGCGTATTGCTGAAATCAATGCCCTGATTTCAACCCAGCTGAGCAAGATCATGCATCATGAAGCATTCCAGAAGATTGAATCAACCTGGCGTGGCTTATATTATTTCTGTCAGGAAACTCCATCCAACTCTTTGATTAAAATCCGGATGTTGAATACTACCAAAAAGGAATTGATTAAGGATTTCCAAAGTGCCACTGATTTTGATCAAAGCACCTTATTCAAGAAAATCTATGAAGAAGAATATGGCTCTTTTGGTGGAGCACCTTATGCTACCTTGATTGGTGATTTCGAGTTTGATCGGACGCCATCAGACATGTATTTGCTGGAACAGATTTCACATGTGGCAGCAGCAGCGCATGCACCATTTATTTCTGCAGCCAGCTCAAGCATGTTCGGGCTGGAATCATTTACCGATATCGATCGTCCACGTGATGTGTCCAAGATTTTTGAAACTGCTGAATATGTACAGTGGCGTTCATTCCGTGAAAGTGATGATGCACGCTATGTTGCATTGACCATGCCACGTGTATTAGGACGTCTGCCATATCATCCGAAAGAAGGAACAGCGACCGAAGGTTTTAACTATGTAGAAGAAGTATCGGGTGAAGATCATCACGAATATCTGTGGATGAATGCAGCTTATACTTTTGCTACCCGCTTAACCAATGCTTTTGATATGCATGGCTGGTGTGCTGCGATTCGTGGTGTCGAAGGCGGCGGCCTGGTTGAAGGACTTCCTGTACATACCTTTAAAACGCATGACGGTGACGTGGTATTCAAATGTCCAACCGAAATTGCGATTACGGACCGACGCGAGAAAGAGCTGAGTGATCTTGGTTTTATACCACTAGTGCATTGCAAAAATACCGATTATGCCGCGTTTTTTGGTGCTCAATCGACTCAGAAGCCGAAAAAATATGACAATGATGCCGCGAATGCCAATTCTGCTTTATCGATCCAGATTCAGTACATCATGGCAGTTTCACGTATCGCACATTATTTAAAAGCGATGATGCGTGACAAGGTGGGAAGTTTTGCTTCTGCAGGCAATGTTGAAGCCTTCCTGAATGACTGGTTATCTCAATATGTATTACTGGATGACGGCGCCTCTCAGGAATCAAAGGCGCAATATCCTTTGCGTGAAGCGTCAATCAAGGTTGTAGAAAATCCAGCTGAACCTGGTCACTACAAATCAGTGGTCTTCTTACGACCACATTTTCAGCTTGATGAGTTATCAGTATCCCTGCGACTTGTCACTGAACTGCCGCAATCGAGCAATTAGGTCGGTTGCATTTTCTATTATTGATTATAAAACAGGATAAAAATAACAATGAAAGACATATACGTCCAATTTCGCGGCAAATATAAAGTCGATGGTGAATCACGCGATTCTGAACATAAAAGTTGGCTTGAAGTAAATTCCTGGTCACACAATATTCGCCAGCCAAAATCTGCGACGTCTTCAAGTGTGGGTGGTCATACCGCTGAGCGTGTAGAACATTCTGACATGATTTTTGTCAAAGATCTGGATGCTACCAGCCCGAAACTTTGGGAAGCATGTTCTGCCGGTTATACTTTTGATGAAGTTCAGATTGACTTCTACCGTGCCAACGGCGACAAGCGTATCAAGTACTTACAGATTAAACTGAAACATGTTCTGGTTTCTCAAGTCATGCCAAGCGTGAATGAAGAAGGTGTACCGACTGAAGCGTTCGGTCTGAAATATGCTGCGGTTGAGTGGACTTATAACCAGCAGGATATCAACGGTACACAGAAAGGTGCCGTAACCAAAAAATGGTCATTATCCAATAATACGGCATCTTACGCTGCTTAATGCTTCTGAATTTAGAGGCTTGCATCTGCAGGCCTCTATCTGAATGAATAAATATCAAATGGATGATGGAAACACATGAATCTGGATCAGCTTTATTCTTATGGATTCCGTTCGACCTTGTTTGATCGACTACTGCCACAGGATGAAACTCGTACACAGGGTATGTCGATTCAACAGTTGCGTGAAGCCGTTGCGGCAGATCTGGAAGATCTGTTGAACAGCCGTATGGCCACGCTCAACCATGTAATTGATGATTATATGCTGGTCAAAAATTCCATTCTGCAATTTGGAATTATTGATTTTGTGGGCTTATCGACTGCAAATCCGATGGATCGTGACAAGATTTGTCGCTCGATTGAAGCTTCTATTTCAGCACATGAACCACGGCTTAAGCATGTCTGGGTGGAAATGCTGCTAGATGAAAACAATATGGGTAGCCTGTGCTTAAGTATTCAGGCCTATTTAAATATCCATCCTTTATACGAGCCTGTAGTTTTTGATGCTTTATTAAAACCGACCACACAACAATATGTTATTTTGCCAAGATCATAATAAGAATGAGCGCGATTGAAGAATTATTACCTTATTACGAAAAACAACTGCAGGAATTTAGCCAGCAGTCCCGTGAGTTTGCCAATAAATATCCAAAAATTGCCCAACGCCTGTCTTTAAATCAGGAACAGATTGACGATCCGCATATTGAGCGCCTGATTCAGGCATTCTCATTGATCTCGGCACGGATTGATAAAAAGCTATATGACAGCTATGAAATATTTACCCGTTCGATTTTTGAGGTGATGTTTCCCCAGTATCTAAAGCCTTTTCCAGCCTGTTCAATGGTCAGTTTTGAAGATGCAAATAAAATCAAACAACTGACTGATGTACGTTTGATCCCGAAACATACTTCACTTAAATCCAAAAGTGTGCGTGGTGTGCAGTGTGAATACCGGACGGTGCAGGAGGTGGCTTTACTGCCAATTGCATTGAAATCAGTCCATTTTAAAACCCATCCTTCGGCGCACATTCATCTGAACCGTAATGCGACGCTCGTGTTGGGCTTTGAAATTTTTAATCATCAGTTGAACTTACTACAAAAGCATAAGCTACCGATTTATCTGGATGCGATTTCCAGTTTCCCTTTACAGATGCTGGATCAGGTTTTTAAGACAGAAACCCAGTTTTCGTTAAAGGGCAATGGCCAGGAAATCAAAATTTCAAATCCTTTCGAGCTATCAGGCTTTAGCGAGGAGGAGAGTATAATGCCGGTTGATCAGCACACCCATCAGGCTTATCGACTCTTACTGGAATATTTCTGCTTTCCAGACAAGTTCAGTTTCCTGAACCTGAATCTGGATTTTCTCCATCAGATCGAAGTCGATACATCGAATTTTGAGTTGTATATTCACTTTAAAATGAACCTGAATGATCAGGCTGCGGTTCGCAATTATTCAGAACTGAATCTCTCCAATTTCAAGCTGTTCGTGACGCCAGTGGTTAACCTGTTTGAAAAACAGGCCGAACCGCAGAAGATCAATCATCAGCGACTGGAATATCCACTCCTTTCAGATGCGCATCATCCTGAATATTATCAGGTATATGCTGTCTCCGAGATGAACCTGATTCGTGAAAAGACTGATAAAGAACAGGTTGCTCATCAGGTCTTGCCATTTTTTGCCATGAGTCATTACCGGCATGACGGCGCACAATTTTATTATCATCTGCAGCCAGAAATTGCCAGTACGCAAAAGAATGACCTGAAATTTTCTGTAGTTTCTCGAAGTCTGGAACCGCAGAATACTTCTTCTGATTTTATCAGTAGCCAGTTGCTGTGCTGTAATCGTGATCTGCCTTATGAAAGCTATAATAAGGATCAGAATGCGCTCAGCTTGAATGACAGTCAATTAGCTCGACGCGGACTATTGTTGAAGCGCCCATCATTACCTTATCAATTTAAGCAGAGCCAAAAAGAACAATGGCGCATCATTTCCCATCTTTCCTTGAATAATCTGTCCTTGATGAAAGGCGATGCAGTCACGCATCTGAAGGAATTGCTGGAGCTGTATAACCTGCCGGCTTCCAAGGAAAATCAGCAAATTATTGCAGCAATCCAATCGATTGATTTTTCACTTAGTCAGAAATTACTGGAACACAAACCATTTCCTTTGTTTGTTCGTGGGATTCGTGCGCAGGTCAAAATCGAGAGTGAAGCATTCCGAGGCTCGAGTCTGTATATCTTTGCCCAATTGCTCAATCATATTTTTAATCTGAAAGTGCAAATGAACAGTTATGTAGAAATGATTGTGATTGATGCAGCAACAGAACAGGAGGTATACCAATGCGTGCAGAACGTTGGTGGCAAAAAGCTTCTGTAGTAGAACAGCTGTATCAGCAGCCCACCCGCTTTGAACTGGTGCAGGCAACACGTCTGCTGCGCCATTATCCTGAGCAGAAACACTCAAAAAACTGGAGCAAGAGTTTTAGTTTTGCTAGCTCGCTGAATCTGAATTTCCCCAAATCTGAAATTGAGTCTCTGCAATGGACAGATCAGAAAATTCAGCTGACCAGTCCGATGATTGGTCTGACCGGGACACAGGGAATATTGCCTTATACCTATACCTACCGTATCAAGCAAAGCCCGCGTCAGCAGCGTGAGGAAACCCTGCATTTTCTCGGGTTATTTAACCATAAACTGACCGCGCAATATATCGAAGCTTCAATTCACTATCATCTTCCGGTGCGGTATGAAATTGAGCAGGATAATCATTATCTAGAAATTCTGCATGCGCTGAATGGCTATGTGCGTGAACAGCATCAGCAGCAACATCTGGATGATTATTTTGCTGAATTTTCCGGTCTGATGCAGGGACAGAATAATAGTGCTTATGTGCTGAAAACTATGCTGGGTTGCATGTTCAGGCATCAGGTTCAGATCAGGGAATATTTACCTGAGCAGTTTAAGCTGGATACTGCGCCAAAAGCATCACTGGGCGGATCAAATCCTGCATCACTGGGAATCAATACTTTCTGTGGCGAAGTGCTGACCCAAATTGATGAAAAAATTGAAATCGTGATTGGTCCTTTGAGTCGTCAGGACTATCTAGATTTTCTGCCGCAGCAAAAATATAGCGAAAAACTTAAGCAGATGATTTCAACCTGGTGCAGCCCAACCTTGATGGTGGATCTGCGTCTGGTATTAAGCAAGGCTGAAATCTGTCCAATTCGGCTCGGTGATCAAAGTGCCGGGCTGGGACAAGGTGCTTTTCTGATGCCAAAAGCCGCTGCAGATAATCAGGAAACCTGTTATAGCCTGATGGGGAGAGCAGCTTGATCAAGACCATTGTTGCAACCATTCTGGCACTCATCCTGCTGACAAGCGCTTTGGTGATCTACTACTGGCGCGATGTGCAGTATGATCCGACGGCTATGGAGATGCTGCAGTTTTTTATTCTGCTGCCGGTTTTTTCCGGCTTGTTATTGCTTTCCCCATGGTTGATTTATACATCGCTGAAAGCTTATCAGACAGCTAAAGCAGAAAAGTTAGAAGCCGCTGAAAATCAAGAAAAACAGCTACAACAGCAAAGTGAACTGGAGAAAAATAAAGATAAACCGGTTGAAGAGCAGACTTTAAAAATCTATTCATCCGCAGCAATCCATAGCTTTGGTGAAAATCATGAAATTATTGACGCAATGCAGGCATTCAAAAGCCCGGAACTGGATGAAACCCTGGTCAATCACTATGGACTGCCGATCCTTTCTTATCGCATCCGACATCTGGATGAATTGTTAACCGAAGCAGAAGAGGGTGACACTCTGCACAGCATGCGGCTGCAACGAATCAGTTTGCTGATCCAGCAGCAGATGGAGCAACATGCTGAAAGTCTGTATCACATTGCCACACATCTGAGAAAGTCAGCGATGTTCTATGATGCAGAAACCGCTTATGAATACCGTATGCATCCGGGCTGGATCAATGAACAGTTTGATGAAGAGAATGAAATAGAACCCTCATTTGAGCAGGTGGCACGATTAAATAAGTTGAATCTGCATATTCTGCTGCCAGCAGCATTGATCCATATCTGGCCAGATCAAGCACAACAGGCGCTGATTGAACAGCTAGAACAGCAATATGAAATTGTGCAGCGCCAGATTCATGTCGAGTTCCATTATGTCGATCATCACAATACTTATGCACTCTGGATCAATCTGCTCAATGATATTCAGCAGCAACATGAACAGGTCAGTCTGGTGATTGCAGTACAGTCTGAAATTGATCAGGAGTGGCTGGAACAGCAGTTATGGCAGTCGGAACAATATCTGCCGGGAGAATATGCCGCGAGTATATGCCTGTCTGCTCCACAGTTAAACATTGAAGATTTAATGGAAATTAAATCAATTAAAACCTTAAAGCATGTCAAAAATATTAGTGAATATTTACAGCAACAATGTCCAAATTTTGCTGAACAGTTGCAGCAGGAAGCCGCATTTGTACTATTGCTGGATGATCCATTACAGATCAATACCTCTAAAAAAATTCAGCAGTATTTAGGTACAGCTGGGATAGAACTGCATCACGGCCTGTATTGCCATTCTTATCTGGGCAGTACGGTAGAGATGAAAGCCTTGTTTGGGATATTTTTGTGCATGCAAATGAATGATGATGTCATTACATTGGCCTATACGGTGCAGCATCCTCAGACATTTTTTGTCTGTCAACCTGTCAATATGGTTGAGGAACTAGAACAGAATGCGGCCTGAAAAATTTTAAAAACCTGAAAGATAATAAAGAAATATAAGAGATTACAGTGAATACATTATTTTATACGATCTTGGGATATGTCTGGCAGTATGTGACCAATCCAAAAGTGATGATGGCATTGTCATTTTTCGTGGTGATTATTTCCATGAAAAACACTGTATCGGACCGTGTGTTCTGGATGCTGGTGACGGTTTATAGTCTGATCCTGGTAGTCTGGGGGATTTATACACTGATCCAGCATTATCAGCATGCCAAAAAAGGCGAGGAACTTTCCGAGGCTATTGCCAGTACAACCGAAACTGAACAGAACAAACATAAGAATAAAGAAGAACTGCAGTTGATCCAGCAGCAGATGAAGGAGTCAATTCAACTGATCCGCAAGTCCAGACTTGGAGATCGTAAGGGGAATACGGCACTGTATGAACTGCCTTGGTATATGGTGATTGGCAATCCGGCAGCTGGTAAAAGCTCGGCCATTTACCATTCCGGTTTACGTTTTCCATTTGAAGAACATCATCAACAGATGGTGTCTTCCGGCTTAAGCGGGACCCGTAACTGTGACTGGTTTTTTTCGACCGAAGGGGTCTTACTAGATACGGCAGGGCGTTATTCGGTCTATGCTGAGGACCATTCCGAATGGCTCGGTTTCCTGAATATTCTCAAGAAAAATCGTTCAAAGGCACCCGTGAATGGCCTGATTGTCATTGTCAGTATTGCCGAGCTGGTCAGCCAGAGTCCGGAAAAATCCATTAGATTAGCCAAAAATCTGCGTGCCCGTATTCAGGATCTAACCGAACGTCTGGAAGTCTTTGCTCCCGTGTATCTGGTCTTTTCCAAAATGGACCTGATTGCCGGATTTACCGAATTTTTTGACTGTTATGATGCACAGGAATTTGATCAGGTTTGGGGGGCGACTTTACCATATGCGGCAAATTCCAGCGAGCAGGCGCTGGAGCTGTTTGAGAAGCATTACAACATTTTGTACGATGGTCTGAAAAGTGTCAGTACAACGCATTTGAGCCGTCGGCACTCACAGCATATTTCTCCAAGTGTAATGACTTTTCCACTGGAATTTAAGAGCCTGAAACCGGTGCTAAAAACCTTTATTTCTACACTGTTCCAGGAAAATCCGTACCAGTTTAAACCTATTTTCCGTGGCTTTTACTTTACCAGCGCCTTACAGGATGGCGTGATTGAAAGTCCAATGACGGAACAGATCGCGGATGATTTTCACCTAATCCACAGTGAGGACAGTGACATTGGTTTGCCGAAACAGTCGGTTTCCCAGAATCACGGTTATTTCCTGAAAGGCCTGTTTTCCAATGTGATCCTGAAAGACAAGCATCTGGTACGTCAGCATATTAATCCTGCGAAAAAGCGGCAGCGTTTTATGGCCTTTATCGGTGCAATTCTTGGGGTATCGATTGTCCTCAGTTTATGGTTATGGTCATATCGCAATAACCAACAGCTCATTGCCGAAGTTCAGGCCGACCTGAACAAAGTGGTGCAGATACAGGCACAAGCAAACCGTTCACTGAGCCATCAACTGGATGCCTTAATGATTTTACAGGGGCATCTGCAGCAACTGGATCAGTTTGATCATGACCGTCCACTGAAATACAGCTTTGGTTTATATCAGGGTAACCAGATTCGAGAAAAACTGGAAACTGAATACCTTAAGGGTATTGAACAGCTAGTGCTTCAGCCTACCCAGCAGCAGATTGCACAGTATCTGCAACGTGTTAAGGCAAATGAAGCGGTGCTAAAAGAAAATTATATTCAGGTGAAAATGAATCATGTGGCGCAAGGCCGCCAGATTGCTTCTGAACCTTCAGACCAGAATCCTCAGGATGCTTATAATGCCTTAAAAACCTATCTGATGCTGAGCAATCGCCAGTATATGGATTCCAGTCATTTAAGTGATCAGCTGACACGTTTTTGGCGCACATGGCTGGAACAAAACCGCGGTGAAATACCGCGGGGTGAAATGCTCCAGAAAGCCGAGCAGATTCTGGGTTATGCCATTACATTGTCAGGACGAAACAGTTTCCCTCAGTTGAATTCTGATGCAGTATTGGTGGATCAGACCCGTCAGATATTGACAGCGATTACCACCGGTATTTCTGCACGTGACCGTGTCTATAATGAAATCAAGAGTCGTGCGGCCGTGCGTTTCCCCGCAATGACAGTCAAACAGATTCTGGGTGAAACCAACCAGAATGCCATGTTGGGAAGCTATGCTTTGCCGGGAATTTATACCTATCCGGCATGGAAAGGTTATGTACAGGAAGCCATCGAGCAGGCAGCGAGCAGCACAACCGATAGTCGGGACTGGGTGCTGAATACCACGCAATCTGATGATCTCAGCTTTAGTGGTAGTCCTGAGCAGATCCGTCGTCAACTGACTGAGCTCTATAAGAAAGAATATATTGCAGAATGGCGTAAATTCCTGAACGCGATTCATTATGCCAAAGCAGGCGATTTCAATCAGCAGATCAAGCAGATGGATCTCTTGGGCGAACCGGAACATTCTCCAATCCGTATCTTGATCCAACGTGTGGCCCAAGAGACCAGCTGGGATAATCCGATGGTTCAGGCAGAACTGGCAGTGCCGCAAAAAGGCTTTATTGCCTGGTTTAAGCGCAAAGTGCTGAATCGTGATGAAGCGAAGCAAGTGCAACAGGCCAATAGCCCGTTAGGGCATGGTGTGATTGCACGTGAGTTCCAGATGTTCTATCAGATGGTACGTCAGCGCGATGATCTGCAGAATCAATCGCTTCTGGATGGTTACATGCAGTCAATGGCAAAAATCCGTAGCCAGTTCAATGATCTAAAAAGCTCAGGTGATATTGGTCCTGCCAGTATGGCTCTGGTCAAACAGACCATTCATGAACAGAACTCCATTTTTAACACCAGCCAAAAATTTGTGGCAGAGAAAATGGCGGCGGGGACGACAGAGCTGGATCAGCAACTGTTACAAAGACTTCTGGTTGCACCATTAACCCAATCCTTTGAGGGACTGCTGGTTCCTGCACAAGCTGAAATAAACAAGCTCTGGACCATGCAATCTTATCAGCCATTTAGCCAGAATCTGGCTCAAAAATATCCATTTAGCAGTCAGGCAACCTTACAGGCCACTTCCAATGAAATTAACCAGATTTTTGGTGAAAGTGGCAGTATTGCACGCTTTGTGAAAGAACATCTGGATCCACTGGTGATCCGACGTGGCTATACCTTGACCTCAAAAACCTGGCAGGATCTGGGAATCAGTCTGAACCCGGCTTTTGTAGCAAATTTCCAGACTTATGTCGCACCTGCTCATGGGGTTGCAACAGGCGAACTAAAACAGGGGCAGGGTAAAGCTCCTGCTGCAAGCCAGTCCAATTTCCAGTTCTATCCATTGGAAAATCCTCAGCTTTTAGCTTATACCTTTGATATCGATGGGCAACGCATGCTGTTTGAAAATGGCATACAGCAATGGGTGAACTTTGTCTGGCCAAATCCGGGCGCGATTCCAGGCGCACGCATTACGCTAGTGGATCTTGAGGGGAAAACGCATACCATTTTTGATGAACCGGGCGAATATGGCATTAACCGTCTGATTGAAAGTGCACAACGTACCCAAAAAGGCAGCAATTTTGAGATGGTCTGGAAGAGCAAGGAAGACCCGGAACTCCTGGTAAAAGTAAACTTCCGTCTGGTCAGTGGCCAGAATGCCAGTTCTATCGGCGGACAGCCAAACTATGCCAACCTGCAACTGATGGATCAGGTCGTTTCCAATAAATCGGTACGTGTCGTGGCTGCGCAAAGTGTTCCTGTATCGGTACACAATCCGGCCACGGCATTAGCTAATACGGGAGCAGCTGTACCATGATGAGGATTCATTTCAAGTTAAAGAAAATGGTGGAGGTGAGTAATGCATGAGTTAAAAACCACACTACTTTATTATGGTAAATGTCCAGCACGTGGCGATTTTCTCAAGTCACGTGGACAATATCAGCTCATTCAACTGATTGATCAGTGGATTACGGAAGCATTGGAGTTTGCCATGCAGAAGGCAGATTTCAAGCAGACCTATGCGCAATTACCCGCGCTGGATTTCTTTATTGCCAATCCACAAGAAAAACTGTTTTTGCTGGCTAACTTAATTGCCAGTGAAGACAGTTCAGGGCGGCAGTTTCCAATGATACTCAGTCATCTGATTGAGCATGAACAACCATTTGAAAATATCATGTATTCGCCATTGTGCTACAAATCGGCTCTGGTTGAGCTTTATCAATGTAACCGGGTAATGCGTTCCATTCGTGATACTGATATTTTGCTAGATAAACTAAGCAAGCTGAGCAACCAGATTCTGGTCCCCAGCCAAGAAGAAGCGCAGGAATTTTATCAACATCATACAATTCATTCATTTGCTAAGCTGATGAATCTGAGTACCTATCAGCTGGCACAGAGCCTGATTGGATTGGGTTTATTGTTGCAACCGATTGTTCAGCAAGGTACTAGTCGCCTGAATAAAGTGCTAATTTTACCTATTCATAATATGAGTTATTGCTATGAAATTGCAGCATTTTGGGTCAGCCTGATCAGCCAGTTTTTGCAATATCATCATACAGAACTGTTGATTGGTATATTACATAAAGAACAGCCTATTTTATTATTTGGTTTTAAAGGTGCAGATATACTGGCTTTAAGCGATATTTTTACCGAAAACTTAGATAGTCAACACTGGGTATCCTTGATCAATGCAGCCTGGATTGATCAGTATCTAGAAAATATTGCAGGTTTGGCAGCCTTGGAACAGTCCTTAAGTGAACGTCAGATGAGTTTGGCTCAAGGCGTTAGATTATTTAAACAGACATTTGTAGAAGCATAAAATGAAAATAAAAAACAAATACTTGAAAATAAAATATATTTTTAAAATCAATATTTTAATATACTTTTTATTGAGTTTTTCAGTGTGTGCGCAACCGATCATTATTGAAGGTGCTGTACCCACTGAGATGACCAAACAGGAAATGCTGAGTAAATTATATACAACTTATGGGCAGAAAAATGTGGTGGACCGCATCCAGATCCGTCAGGTCACCGCACCAGCAGACTGGTCAAATACAGTCAGTACAGTAATTCATGAAGATCTGAAAAAGGTCAAAAACGGTAAATTAACAGTAAAAGGTACTGATATTCAGCTCACAGGTAAAGTATCAAATCCTCATGAAATTCAGGAAATTACAGCAAAATTTCAGGGATTAACACCAGCAAGTTACCGCTTAAATACCCAGCTTTCAGTCAATCAGGCTGAACAGCAGATCATTGATGCAGCATTAAAGAATCGAATTATTGAGTTTGAATCTGGTAGTGCGGTATTAGCATTTTCAGGTGCACAGATCCTGGATGAAATGGTCATTGCTTTAAACAAGGTGGGTGCTAAAAAAATACGGATTATTGGACATACGGATAGTTCAGGCAATGCTCATCAAAATCTGCAATTGAGTCAGCAACGTGCAGAAGCAGTAAAGACTTATTTAATCAAAAAAAATATTCCAGCACATTTGCTCAGTACTGATGGTTTAGGTGCAAGTAAACCTGTAGCGGAAAATACCACAGCTGAAGGTCGAAAGAAAAACCGTAGGATTGAGTTTGAAGTACTTTAAAAATATAAGTTGCTTGAGCAACAACATAGATAATCGTATTATTAATAGTTGTTATTCACCAATTAAAAT
>NZ_DFRO01000030.1:0-17954 GCF_002381195.1 Acinetobacter sp. UBA3461
ACCTCATGTTTGAATTCGCCCAGTGATACAGCATCATAACCATGTTCCAGGAACAGCTCTGTTGCACTGATCAAAAGGGCGAGACAGCGCTCATGACCACGCTTGGTCTGTGGCACATCTTTGGCTAAGGGTTCCAGTTGAACGAGATCCTGCATATTGACGACTAAATCAGCACTTTTCGATTATTTCAGTTGCCATCATAACAAAGTTGTGCGCACATTTCATGGAGACTGCTGTATCTATTATCTCGACTAAGATTTATGCTAAATCTATCCGCATTATTTGACTAAAGTTTTAGAGTTTTTATTCTATCAGGCCATGGATTGAGCGTTTTGAATAGGTATACTCGAACTTCAATAATTATAGCCAACACTGTGGAAAGGGAAGATGACACAACAAATGTCTGCAGGTTTAAAGTTTAGAGAAGCATTAGAAACTGAGAAACCACTACAAATCATTGGAACCGTAAATGCCTATGCAGCCATGATGGCGAAACAGGTCGGTTATAAAGCCCTTTATGTCTCTGGTGCCGGTGTGGCCAATTATTCTTATGGATTGCCTGACCTGGGTATGACCAGTCTTGATAATGTCCTTGAAGATGTACGCCGTATTACTGAACGTGTGGATACGCCATTACTGGTAGATATTGATACAGGCTGGGGTGGTGCATTTAATATTGCTCGTAGCATTAAGCAGATGATTGCAGCTGGCGCAGCAGCAGTACATATTGAAGACCAGGTAGCACAAAAGCGTTGCGGCCACCGTCCAAATAAAGAAATCGTATCGCAACAGGAAATGGTAGACCGGATCAAGGCGGCAGTGGATGCCAAAACGGATTCTAACTTTGTGGTCATGGCACGTACCGATGCCTTGCAAAAAGAAGGCTTACAGGCTGTGATTGATCGTGCTTGCGCCTGTGTAGAAGCGGGTGCGGATGCGATCTTTGCTGAGGCAATGACGGACATCACCATGTATAGAACAGTCTGCGATGCGGTGGGTGTACCTGTTTTGGCAAATATCACCGAATTTGGTGATACACCGTATTACACCACCGAAGAACTGGCTGAGCAGGGCATTCGTATGGTGCTATATCCACTGTCAGCTACCCGTGCAATGCAAAAGGCGGCTTTAGAAGTGATGCAGTCGATCCGTCAAAACGGTACTCAGGTAAATGTACTGGACAAAATGCAACAACGAAAAGAACTCTACGAATTTTTAGATTATCACAGCTTCGAAGACACATTAGATAAACTGTTTAAGCAGGAGAATTAAAACAATGGCTGAAGGAAAAGTACTCACTGGCGCAGGATTGCGTGGACAAGTCGCAGGGAAAACGGCACTTTCAACAGTAGGCAAAAGCGGTGCAGGACTGACATATCGTGGTTACGATGTGCAGGATCTGGCAGAACACTGCCAGTTTGAAGAAGTAGCCTATCTGATTTTCTTTGGTGAATTGCCAACTGCCGAGCAGCTTGCAGCTTATAAGGCAAAACTTAAGTCATTACGTCGCCTTCCGCAAGCACTGAAAGAAGTGCTGGAACGCATTCCGGCGGACTCGCATCCAATGGATGTGATGCGTACCGGCGTCTCCATGCTGGGTAATCTGGAAACAGAAAAGTCTTTTGCTGAACAGCAGGATGTAGCGGATCGTATTCTGGCAACGCTACCCGCGATTATCTGTTACTGGTATCGCTATAGCCATGACGGCATCCGTATTGATGAAAATACCGATGATGATTCAATCGGTGCTCAATTCCTGCACTTACTGCGTGGTGAAAAGCCAAATGCGCTGCATGAGCAGGTGATGAATGTATCACTGATTCTATATGCAGAGCATGAATTCAATGCTTCAACTTTCACCGCACGCGTATGTGCATCGACATTGTCTGATTTGCATTCTTGTATTACCGGTGCGATTGGCTCACTACGTGGTCCCCTGCATGGTGGTGCCAATGAAGCCGCGATGGATATGATTGAAAACTGGACGTCGCCAGAAGAAGCTGAGCGTGAAATGCTGGGTATGCTGGAACGTAAAGAAAAGATCATGGGCTTCGGTCATGCAATCTACAAAGACAATGATCCGCGTAACGGTATTATCAAGCAGTGGTCAGAGAAGCTGGCGAAAGATGTAGGCGACACCGTACTTTATCCAGTCTCAGTCCGTTGTGAAGAAGTCATGTGGCGTGAGAAGAAATTATTCTGTAATGCTGATTTCTTCCATGCATCTGCTTATCACTTCATGGGTATTCCAACCAAACTGTTTACACCGATCTTTGTGATGTCACGCGTTACCGGTTGGGCAGCGCATGTGATGGAACAGCGTGCAGATAACCGTATTATCCGTCCAAGCGCAGACTATACGGGTCCGGAACTACGTAAAGTGATTCCAATTGCTGAGCGCGGCGCTGTAGCAGTTTAAGTTACAGCTATTGTAAATAAAAAAATAAGGTCTCTCGTCAGACCTTATTTTTTTATAGGTTATATTTATTTAATCTTCATTTAATGGCTGAGCAGGGCGGGATCTTCAATGTGATACCCAGTTTCAAATTGAATGCCTAAATATTTTACAGTGACCAGTAATTTATCCTGTTTCGGAATTTTATAGATCTGATTTAACCTTAAATCGGGTTTATAGCTGATAGCCTGTTGTATTGGACTCTTATAGTGACCTGATTCAATCCGATATTGATAGGTCCATTTAGGTACGCTTTGTTTCGGATCATGCCATGCAGGTGCAGTGCCTTTTCTGGTCTTTAGTAACTTGAGCTGAATATTCTGCTTCGGAAGAGGAACTACCGGAGTCAAACGTTTCTTGATTTTGGCAATTTCCTGATCAAACTTCTTGCTATTCTGATCATAGTCAATTTTCTTGGTTTTAGGATTGATATATAGGGAATTGACCTGAATCAGCTGGTTTGGCATCTTGGATTTAAAATTATAATAATACAGTTGAGGCAGACGTCCACGCCCATCCAGATAATGGCGCAACAGATATAGTTTTTGGTCCTTGGCTTCATAACCCAAAACTTCAAGGTTTTGTGGGCCACCCACCGTCGCAAGGCTCAATGGACTAAGACAAATACCAAGTAAAAACAAACTAATATTGACTTTCATCATTATCCTCATCCACTAATTTTTTATAAAGACGCGAAATTAAGCAGTTTTGCTATCAATTAAATCCATCATTTGATCAGCAATCTGTTCCGTCAATATATCCAGGCGTTCCTCAGGTGTACCATCAATCAGATAGCGATAATCATAAGTTTGACCTTCATAGAAAACCGAAACAAAAAACGTTCCTACCGGCTTTTCTTTACATTCACTACCACCAGGTTTGAGCAAGCCGGTACACGCTACGATCAAATCGGCTTCTTGAAACAGCTTCTGGCCGGTAATCGCAAGCGCATTCGTCACTTCCGGGGATTCAGGTGAATATTTATCAATTAAATCCTGAGGTACCCCTAAGATTGACATTTTCAGATTGGCATCATAACAAACCAGTCCAACGAGTAAAATTTGTGCACCACATTCTTTATAAAGCGAAAACTGGCTGCTTAAATAGCCTGAGCTTGCACTTTCTACAAAAGCAACTTTCAGTTTTTTTTGTTCGAGTAAATCACAACATTCTTTTAACATGGCTATCATTTTTATTTGAGGGTGATGTATTCAATGTATAGACGAAATGCGGATTCTTCAATCACCCTTACGATTGTATACATTTATACAAAACATGCTGTTAAAAGCTAAATATGAGATACACATGTTCAAAATTCAGCGAATGAGTGTGTTTGACCAAGAGTTAAGCAAAATTTGCATTTAACGGTATCATCTAAGCTTAAACAGTGGTAAAAATAAAAATAAAGTGCTTGATGAAAGTAGGTTGTTACAATGAAAACTACAGTTAAATATGTAGTCCTGAAAAGTCTGGACTATCAGTTGGGTACCCCTTTATTTCAGGAAGAAATTGATGCGGATGCACAGTATTTTGATCAGATTCCTGCGATTATTACCTACCAGAATTTAAAACTAAAGGTGAAAAGCAAGGAGTTAAAACGTTTGCAATTACCCGATGAAAAAGAAGATACTCAAACGATTATTGTAAAAATGGTCGCGATTTAATTAATAATTTGAATAAGATTGAAAAAACCTCTTTTTTAGAGGTTTTTTAATAAACTATTAGATAACAATATATTATAAAATGTTTGCTTACTTATTTTTATTTATTATTATGTTTAATTAAAGTGTTTATAATGCAGTAATTAATATCTTAAAAGGGTTACTTTTTTTGTTTTTGTTCCTCGTTTTAATCATATATTAATAATTAAAAATAAAATTTCCCTTCATTTTTAGGGGAATATCATGAAAAACTTTTATCAGCGGCGATTCCTTTGGTTTTTATTTTTGGTCTTTTTGCATAAGTGAATGTATTGATCAATCTTCAGATGGTTACAGATTGCGGAAACTATGTCGTAGCGCATGGGATTGACGATTCTGCTTATATACAAAATTATAATATGATGGAAAGATATACTAATTGACTTAACTATATTTAGACTAGAATGATCGGTAATTGGGTCTTCGCCCCATACTTAACCCAATTGTTTAATCTTCTCAAAAATGACTTATATTTTAATTGAGTGTATAATCAATTTTTGATCTTCCCTGTATAAAGTATTTAGAATCTTTATATAGGTTTTGATGTCTTGAAAAAATATTAAATCTAAGTTTTATAGTTAATAATTTTACGAATTATAAATAAAATATTTATATTTTAAAAAATTAGAATTTTGCATTTTTTAAGATATAGATTTCATCTGCACATATTAGTAGCTATTCTTATTATTTACGAGATGCTTGGGTAAATAATGTAAGTGTAAAAATGGATTATCAATAGTTTAAATCAATTTATTTTACATTGAATTAGTCTGTAACAGGTTATGACTTGGAGTTTATGCAGAAGGCTGTAGAGTAAATACTGAACTCGTAAAGATCGGTTCATTTACTTATAAAGGAAAAAGGAGCGTCTCCAATGGCTAACCAAAACCAACAAAATCCGAACCAGAATCAGCAACAGCGTCAGCAAAATCAGCAAGACCAATGGCAAAATCCAAATCAACAGCAACAGCAACAGCCTAACCAGCAAAATCAACAGAACCCAAATCAACGTCAGCAAAATCAGCAGAACCAGCAAGATCAACAGAATCAGCAGGATCTGCAACAGCAACAGCAGCCTAATCAACAAGGTCAACAGCAAGATTCAACACAACAAGCTCATCAGCGTGATCAACAAAATCAACGCGGACAACAGCGCTAAGTATTGAAACTCGAAGAAAGCCGCCATAAGGCGGTTTTCTTTTGGGCTTCATAACTGAATTTAAGTTTGGAAAGACGTTGATGAAGAAAATGTAGAATAAAGTACTGTCTCAAAAATTATGCATCTTATTTTTAAAAGTTATGTAAATAGATAATAGTTAATTAAATTTTTGATCATTCTATAAATCAAAGAAGCTAAATTGATTGTAAATTAATCAATAAAAAATATATTAGTTTCATTTATTATTAGACTTGTTAAAGTTGGCCTGCATTGTAATAGGTGGACTTTGATAGGACAGTCTGATTTTTATTGATGAAATTTGAGCCTAAACCTCTACGATCCAGCGTGGATAAAAAGTATTTTCTGTTTCTTCAACGAAAATAATATTATCAACATGAAAATTTCGGATACCATCTCTGCGAATGTCATAACAAAAAAATTTCTCAGTCTTACCTTTACGACGATAACTATAAGGTTCCGCCTCGCGTGTTTCAATTGAACCGTCATCTTCTCGCGCAGTGATGATAATGGTATGCAAGTTACGTCCAGCTGAGGAAATTATTTCTTTGATATTCCGATTACTCATATTAACCTCGATATCAATATAAATATCGCATGAAATACAACTGATAAACTCATGTTTTAAAAATAATTCTAATCAGAGCTTTATTATGTGGTATCTCTAGAAGGTTATGGTTTTGTTGTGTATCCATCCCTTAATAAAATTTCTATTTTAATCAGGTATAAGATAACTGATTATCTTTGTTAGCTTACTTTCAAGAAAAATTTTATTTTTAAATCATTTAAATTATAGATTTCGGCTAAGAGAAAAATTAGCGGATAGTTTTTTTTAAATATTTTAGATTCTACTCGTCTTTCTTTTTAGTTACACAAATGATGATTGTTGACTATTGAATAACTTTAACCAATGTTTGAGCATAAGAATTTCTCATGATAACTATGAAGGGATCGCCATGAAAGATGAAGAAAAGCCTTTAAACTTTGATGATGATAATGAGCCTCTGGAATTTGATGACGAGGAATTTATTGATGATAAGAAGGAAGATGAATTATATAATGCAATTACTAAAGATGGTTCAAGTGTTGACCCGGCAGATGATGCTACGCGTCATACACGTCCGGAAGATGGTGATCCTCTAGAAGTGGAAGAGTGAAACTAATTTTACTCCAATAAAGCCCAATTTTATTTGGGCTTTTAATTGTCTTTTAAAAAGTTTTAATAAAATACTTTTGCTCTTTAAGTATTTAAATAAGTAAACTGAATGCTGTTAGGGATACTTAATTTTTCTTATCTAATGAATTTTCTTTATTCTGAGGCTTGACAATAAATTCGTCTTTCATTTCAATAAAAAAATCATTGGCTTCTTCATGAGTACAGTGCAACCAGTCATACCGCAATTCTTCCGGGATGACAATAATCGAACGCTTTTCATCGTTCGGACGGTGAAACTGTTTCATAAATGGATGTTTATCTGCGTTCATGGTCAACATTGAAAAAGATCTGATTCTCTTGCCATCAATATGGGCATCATCATAAATTGCAGCAACAGTAAAAGGGTTACCGTCTGCACGTGAAATTCCGAACCAATGTGAATTTCCCTCTATATATTTAGGTTCATAGAAGACCTCTACAGGCACCAATGCAAATTGATTTTTTACCCAGGCATGCCGAAAACTGGGTTTGCCGGCAACTGTTTCAGTACGTGCATTATAGGTGTGACGACCAAATTTTAATTCTTTCGCCCAGGAAGGGATTAATCCAAAATGGGCAATATCGAGTTCAAAATTTTCCGTACCACGCATAATGATAGGAGCAGGTGCAAGTGGATAGACATGAGATTTAATTTCTAATTCTAGCTGCTCTTCATGAATGTCGAGTAAAGACAAGCGTTGTTTCGACGGAAACTCATAGTTTGAACACATACTTAACCTCTACATTCTAATTTTTGTCTTTAATAAAAATTAAGATAAGATGAATATAGACACAAAACCACTTAAAAACGTAATTACACTTTTTGCAGGTTTGGAATATCTTTCCACTAGGCATTAAACATGAAATATAAACATTTTAATCTTTAAGAAATTGATCATGTAATGCACTCAGACCTAGTATGCCGGATGACTATTATTTTATTTTTATTAGAATAAGGACATAATTAAACAGAAGGAATTTAAGTCATAATTAACTTGAATTGACCTTTTTGACAAAACTGTGGTGCAAGAGTGTAGGTTAATTACAATGTTTACTTAACTGTATATTTTTTACTCAATACTATTTATCTTACCTACATTCAATTACATACAGAACATAAAATCATCAAAACTAAGTTGGAAGGCTACAATTTTGAATGATAGTTTAAGTTTAAATTTTTAGTATCTGAGGTGAACAATGAAATTGTTGACATTATTAGGTGTAGGTGTGGCTGCAAGCTGTTGCTATCAAGTTATTAAAAATAATCAGCCAATTCTCGCAAATCCGGATTTTGATGAGACAGTAAAGCGATTTTTATTAAAAGAGTTCTCGGCTTAATTGCTGGAACAATATTGTTAAGTAGATTCCTCAAATTTTCTTAGATTCAGGAAATTCTCAATGTGATGTAAATGATCTTATTTAATCTTTAATAAGATGATATTTAAATCAAGGCAGTTAAAAGAGGAAAATACTTAAACATTCCCATAAACTTATTCATAGGAAGAAAAATTATGCTAAACCTTATATTTTGTTTATTGGCTTTGAAGGGTGCAACTGAAATTGATCATCAGGTCCATGGGGGCGAGGTAGGTGACAATAAGGATTGAGTCTAATTAGATAGACGCTCATAAAACCCGGCAGAGAGAAAATTTTATCCTTATCAATTAAGATTTTAGTTAAATATTTTATTGACAATCTCTTGAATCTTGATTATTTTACTAGGTGTTCAAAAAGCTCCACACTTGATTAAATATCGAGTTTTATCCGCATCTTCCCCAAGGTGCGGTTTTTTTTATAAAAAAATATTAATTTTTTGCCTTTCCTAAGAAAAAAACGATGTTTTAAATACTTACTTAAATTTAATTTTTTCTAAATGTGCCGGGAAAAATATAAATAGGGCAAGAAATGTATTTTCATTTATTTCTGCCGTTGAAAATACCTGCATGTACCCTGATAAATAAGATAGCAATCCAGATATTGCTTCTTATTCGATTATCAAAATCGATAATGAAGTCTCAGCTGGTTGATAAAATCAGGAGGGTGTTACGATGAGTAATTTCAGTTTATCACCACTATTCCGTCGGAGTATTGGTTTTGACCGCTTAAGTGATCTATTCGATTTTGCATTACAAAGCGATACGCCAAACTTTCCCCACTATAATATTGAAAAAACAGGAGATAATAATTATCGTATTTCTGTTGCAACTGCAGGATTTAATCAGGATCAACTCGAGATTAATTTGGAAAACAAGGTACTGACTATAACTGGTAAAGTAGTAGAAGAAGAAAACGATCCAAACGTTGAATATTTATATAAGGGAATCGCAAGCCGTTCATTTAAGTTATCGTTACGCCTTGATGGACATGTCGAGGTTCAGCAGGCAGATTATGACAATGGTTTACTGACTATAGATCTAAAACGGAATGTCCCTGAGAGGCGATGGTACACCAGATTCCTATTGGTCGTAAAAATAATGAACAGGTATGGGGAGAGTCGAAGACTCAATAATAAAAATAGTTTTCTAATAAGAATAGAACAAATTTAAGCCACCTTCGGGTGGTTTTTTATTACCTCCAGAACTAGGTTGCTGGTTTGATTATTTGTTGCAATAATTAAATTTCAGACTTATTTAGTATGGATATATATTTAATTTGTATACATATTTGTATTTTTTATAGATTGTCTATTGTTTGATCGTTGTATGTTTTATCAACTATCCTAAATCAGCGCAAAATGGTTAAGGGGAAAGCTCACAGGAATGTGGGCTTTTTTATTTTATATACATAAATTAACCTTTCATTTAAAAAAACTTTCCAAATAGCTTTGGAATGCAATTCATATAGATGATACCTATAGAGGTTGTTATTTCTAATCTATTGAGGTGAGCAATGAAATTATTAACATTGATTGGCGCAGGCGTATTGGCTGGATATTGTTATAAAAAGGCTAAATACAAAAAGGGGAATGCAAAAAACTGTTCTCATCATGAAGCGGAGACAGAATCTAAGGCATCAAATACCCCTGAATAAATTGATCAAAGGCCTCACAAATGAGTGAGGTCTTCGACTATTTAGAAAGGAAAAATAACAATCAAATGCAAATATTAGTTAAATTAATCTTTGGCCTGGTTTTACTGAAGAAACGACTAGGCTGAGTATTTGATTAGCAGCTTTCTGGAGATTTATATATTTATGAGAAGGCATCATACTTGTTTAACAAGTACTTAAAGAAACATAAAACTAACGGGTAAGAACTATCAATATATATTTCCTATACTTACATGAATCTATTCAGAAGTTACCTTTAAATAGTTTTAAGAGAAAATATTTGATTAAGGACTATAAAATTGTACTCAGAGATTGATCTGCTTAATTTTATATAGTTAGATGAGATTTTTAAATTCAAGGGATCATTCCCCTTATATTTTGAAATAGGGGGGCACTAAAGCAAGGAGATCGATATGTTCCAGTTCGTGCTTTGCTTATTTGGCCTACATAGTACCATTGAGTTTGAATGTACGGCTGATAGCGAAGAAATTAAGTTATGTCGCGATTGCTTGAAAGAAATTAAATAGGTTTAGTACAGTAGGGCTAGATACATTTGGATATAAAGTTACCCTGTTTCTTAAGGTGAAGTCAGGGCTGGTCTATTAGAAGCTAAAAAAATATCATTAAATATTCAATAGAAATTCATAATGATAAAGCTTTGTACGTGGTTCAATGATTTTGATGAAAATGATCATGGTGAATAATGAAAGTCAAATTTTTAAAGATGCATATTGGAAGTAAGCCGTCTGTCGATTTAATGATAGAAAATATAATTAACTGGATTCATTAGATTTAATCTGAATTAATAAAGTGCAAATATTTTAAAATTTCTAGTAATCCTTTATATTTAGGATTCAGTGTTAAGATAGGCTACAATATAAGTAACAAGAAGTCAGAGTGCACTTTAATGACTAAACTTGAAATATTGATAACTTTATTGGCTATCATAATTATTAGTACAGTGATCTACGTATTGGCCCATACTTTGTAATTAAACCTCCTTTGGGAGGTTTTTTTATGAAGTGTTATTTTTGGGTACTTGTTAATATAAAGCTGTAATGAACCAAAAGCTCATAAAAATATACCAAGGATCAAATGTTAATGAAATAGGATGAATATTCTTATTGATAATTAGAAGCTTCTGACATTATTTGAGGTATGACAATGATTTAATTAACAAAAAATTGGATAAAATTTTGGAAAAGTAATTTCGTAAAATTTACAAAAAATAAACTTTATAGATTGTTGAGTCGAGATGAAGACAAACGAATACAATGTGATTCATTCTTAAATCTTTTAAGTTTATAAATCATTAGGTAAGCCTATTTTAATGCTCAATCTTCCCATCCAGTCGCGACTTGGCGGATTCTATTTCTGTTATAGCATACTTGTGGGGTTTGTTAATTCATTAAATTAAATAAAAACAATTATTTATAGTGATTTTTAAGGGTGTTTTATTGCTTAAAAGTTTGACTTGTAGACTATTTGTAGACTGTTGAGAAACATGATTTAATCATTGCGAGCTAAAGTGTTGATGATCCAATTATGAAACTCAACAAGTCTAATGTTGATGCTATCCCATTGTCTGAATCTGGTCAAAAGATTTACCGAGATCAAGATCTGATCGGTTTCTGTGTCCGTGCCACCACTAAATCTAAATCTTATATTGTGGAGCGTCGTTATTCAGGCGAGCTTTACCGGGTCGTACTCGGTAAGACCAATGAAATATCTGCAATCGCTGCACGTGCCAAAGCACAAATGATTTTGGCTCAAATTGCTAATGGGGAATACCAGAAACCAGTAAAAGGGAAGGCTGCTGAAAATCCACTGGATATCACAGTAGGTCAGGCATTGGATATCTATATCAAGCGCAATGACTTTAAACCCAAAACTATCCGACAATATAATAAATATTTTGACCTATATTTAGGCTGGTCAAATCGAAAGCTATTTGAAATTACTAAAAATGAAGTACTGGATAAGTTCCTGACAGTTTCGGAACTCAGTAAATCATCCGCAAATGGAGCTATTTCACTACTGGGTACATTGTGGAAATACATCCATGTGCTTTATTCATCGGACGAAGCTCCAATCCTAAAATCTAATCCGGTTGATATTATTTCGGTTACCAAAGGCTGGAATACACTTGAACGTCGAGAGCGTCATCTACATAAAGATGTTATTCACAAATATTATGATGCTGTCCTGAATTACCAAGATGAATTGAATCTTAAAAATACAGCACGCTCGAATACTCACCGAGACATCATCCTATTTACGATGTACACCGGTTGCCGTCGTCAGGAAGTTTGTGGTCTGAAGTGGTCAGATATCAATTTTAAAACTGGTACCGTACTTTTTAGAGATACAAAAAATGGTACGGACCATCTGTTTCCAGTAGGTGATCATCTACTGAAGATCTTAAAGGACCGTTACCTGTTAAGGGAGAGTGACTGGGTGTTCCCAGCAACCAAAATGCCGACCGCAGCCAACATGCATGCAACTAAGGTTGACCGTGCATTAAAAGTGATTGGTGATCAGGTGGGCTACTATGTATCAATGCATGATTTCAGACGCACCTTTGCCACGATCTGTAACTTATTACGCTTCAATATCTATGTGACTAAACGACTTCTCAACCATACACAAAAGCCACGCATTGATGTCACTGGCGGTTATGTACAAATTCCAATGGAAGAGCTGAAAGCATCTATGAATATGATTGAGGCGGTATATCAAGGAAAAATAGACTGCTTTAATTATGAAAGTGTATGGGATGAAAGGCTGAAACAAATAAAGGCAGGGTAAACCTGCCTTCTACTATGCATATTGCGCTGTACAAGTGACTGTACGGCTTTTCTCATATGCCAGTACATCACTTTTCTTATAGGCTACACGCCGTCCAATTTTAGTGTAAGGCAATTCAGAACCATTACAACGCATACGAGCCAGAGTCCAGGGTGAACAGCCAAGGTACATGGCAACAACCTCATGACCAAAATTCTGATCTGCAGGTGCATCAATGAAATCCTTCAGCATACGGTTCTGTTGATCTTCATTTGTTTCTTTTAAATTACGTAAAGTCATCATGACACCTTCTTCACTTCTACACTAAGCAAGTGCTCTTCAAATTCTTTACCAAGCTCATATGCTGCTTGATTTCCGCCCAATTCCTCCGTCACCAGCACGTGCTGGTGACGTTTTTTAATAAGGCGATCCGCTGTATTTGCTGTGAAGCCTTTACCAGCCTGTTTGACTGAGTAACCCAATTTCTCAAACCAGATTTGAAAGGCTACCGCATTTTTAGGTTTGACTACTTTTTTCATGATGCACCAGGTAATGGATAGGTAAGGCGATACAGCTCAGATCGACGCTTCTCAACCATCTTCATTAGACGAGGTTGAATCACTTCATCACATGCAGACACATCAATTTCCAATGCATCTAGCTCCGTTAAATCTTCGGCACGTTGAATAAGAACCGACAGTGATGGCTGCCCATTAGCATCATTCAGCTGAACTAGACGTTTATGGATGGCCTCAAGCAGTGGCTTGCGTTGTTCTTCGGTCCAAGCCCTGGTGTATCGAACCAAACTATTTGCTTCTGCAGGGGTAATTGCTTTACTGGCACAATCCAATAGATCATTAAGCAAATTGTGATATTCCTCACTTGCATCCTGTGTTTTACCGCTCATTAGATTTTCTGCTTCTTGCTGCAATCTTTTCAGCTCGGCAACACTTAAGTTTTCAGATGGCTGCTCATCCTTAGGCGTGTATTGTTCAGGATCCAGTTCAAGCAATTTATCTTCAGTCAGCTTGCACAAGTGCTGTTGATCTTTTTGGTCTAAGTATCCATTGGCCAGAAATACGTGACGGAATGAAAGAACGTCATCAGGATTAGTAAACTGGTCAATTTGCGCTGTAAACTTTTCAACAAGCTTTATCGAGTTAGTTTCAACAGAATCTTCTTCAGTTTCTGTAACCGGAGCTTCAATATTAACAATCGCTTCTTGTACTGTGATCTCAATAGGCTGAACTACCTCTGGCTCAGGCTGTTTTTCAATATCTGGTACAGCATTATTTGGACCAGCTGGAATGCCAGGCTGTTCAGTATCTTCCTTGGCTTTTCGACTACGACGTTTCTTTTCAGGCTTGTAATGACTTTCTATAGTCAAAGGGTAAGGAATGTCTCGTCCAAGAAGTTTACCAATTGCCTGAAGTTGCAACTCAGCATTTTCCTGATCCGCTTGGGCGAAACCATAACGTACAGATTCAACATACTTTCCAGACAGTGAAGTGAATTGAGTATGTACAACACAATGAGGGAAAACCAGGAAAATTTCTTGACCCTCCACCACGTCATCAAGCGTTAAAGGTTTAGTAAACGTAATATCAGCCAGCTCCATAGTTTCAACTTTGATAGAGAACTCATAGCCAGGCATTGCAAAGATAGTTGCCGGGAAACGATCTAGATCATCGAAATCCATCAATTCACCAACGGCGCGGCACATAATTTTTCGGCCAGCCATCATTGCTTCAAAAGCTTCTTTTCCGTTTAAAATTTTCATGCCATTGATTCCTTCGCTAATTGTTCAATTTCTTGTTGTACCGCTGCCAGTTTGCTGGCTTCAATTTGGTTTAGTGCATCAATACCTAGGTGCTCACATACTGTTTTTGCATCCAGACCGCGTGCATCGATAAAGTCTTGGAACTCAGATAATTGCTGATCACTAAGACCAAAGAATTCAGCTGGATCAGACCAGCGCTTTTGGTCTTTGTTGTATGTGCAATCAAGTTCTTTAGCTCTTGATTTGACAGCATTCCACATGTTCAATACGTAGCAATGGCCTTGTGGCAATGCTTCAGTAAGCTGATTTAAGTCACTTGCGTATTGCGCTTCAGCACAGCTCTGCATCCAATTATCCAAATCCTCTTGAGCTTTGATTGCTGCAAGTTGCTCTGGTGTCATGGTGTTAATGTGATCTTTAGCCTGCTTGATTAAGTCAGCCAGAAACGTAGGACTGGCCTTTAAATCTGGCACCCACACTTCACCAGTTTCACCGCCAAGGCCACCGGCATTCTTAGCGTGATGGGTAGGGCAAGGCTTAAAGCTGATTACCCGGGCATGCTTACCTTCACCAGTGGTAACCGTAGTTAAGTAACCCATGATGTCTGCAATGCGATATAGCTCATTACGGTTCTTACCCCCAAGATCTGGTCGGTAAATTACTTGGTCACCATTCTGATCTTCTGAAGCATGAGCAATGAAAACTACATCTTTGCCTGAAGCAATCAGCGTATTCACATACTGCTTGAAAATG
Organism: Acinetobacter sp. UBA3461; assembly: GCF_002381195.1. NCBI lineage: Bacteria > Pseudomonadati > Pseudomonadota > Gammaproteobacteria > Moraxellales > Moraxellaceae > Acinetobacter > Acinetobacter sp. UBA3461. The sequence goes on from NZ_DFRO01000030.1 coordinate 14,896, forward strand.
TTGTTGGCCAAGCCCTGTGCTTTGAGTTTCAAAGAGCCATCTTTCTGTTTATTGGTCGCATTCAGCATTAAATGAGTTTTGATGCTTTCAAGCATTGCACCAACGGTATCAATCACAATCGTCTTGAATGGTTCCAGATCCTGCATGGTCAGATTAGCGACATCGGCCCATTGATTGACCTGAACCACAGCACCGCGACGCAATTCACCAGTACGATGAGAACCTTTGTCAAAGTCGAAAGAAATAGCTTTTTCGCCGGTGAAACCAATAGAAGTTTTACCCAAGCCTGGATCTGCATACAGATACACGATGATGGCTTGGACAAGTAGCGGCTGGTCCGCTGGAATAATATTAATCGCCATCTCAACGTACTCCTGCAGGACGGTTATTACGCTTAAAGTTCTTATAATCTTCTGATGCAAAGAAGCCGGTACTCTCTAAAGCTTGGTGACGCTTATTTTTGCGCATAGCGACACGTGCATTTTCCAAACCATCTAAAATCCATTGTGGGGTAACTGATTTATCCATTTTCTTAAGTGAGCCATCAGGTTGAATGGAGTAGAGAAGTGTGTTGCAAAAATAATCAGCAATCGTCCCTGAGCTTTTGACACGTAAAGCGAAATAGCTCACACGATTTTTGCCCACTCGATAGATTTCAAGGCCTTCAAGTGTCTTGATGTATTCAGAGAAATAGCGGTGGCTAGAAGTAGACTCTATTGGCATTGGAATCACAGGTAGCTCATCTGCTTTGAATTGCAGGAAACCAGTGTAAAGGTCCACAAAATTAATTTGAGTTCGATCATCAAGAGGAGACCAGTCATCAGAGCCACATTCACACCAGTAGACTAGCTGGCCATTTAAAAGTGCTTCAAAAATTTGATCAGCAGAATTTAAAATCATGACTGCACCTCCACCAGACGATGTTTCATGATGTAGCCGGCGATCATTGAATTGATTTCGCGGTGATCTTGATGATCAGTGAAGTCGTTATATGGATTGCCATTAGCATCGAACACCTTGATTTCACCTAGTTCAACGACTTCTATATTTGTGAATTCGGAACCTGGTACACCATAATCATCCGGGTTTGCTTCAACTTCAAATGAAGTGATTTCCAAACGGAAACCATCCAGATTTACGACAGCTTCACCGTGTACATCGTCGAGCATCTTTAAAGAGACGATTCCATATTCAGATTGAATATTTTGAGCTGGTGCTACCTGGTCAGTACCAAAGTCAGCAAGATGAGCAAATGCCAAGGCGCTTACAGTTAGGGCAGCGGTAAACAGAGTTACCTTGAAGCTATTGTGTGGAGTTAATTTTGTGTTCATAATAATTTCACTCAGTAGGGTGATGGGTCACGCTCCAGGTTGTTACAGCAACGCTGGGGCTTTTTGTTGTCTGTGAGATAAAGGTAAGTTAACTTACCTAAATAGTCAACACTTAAAGTAATGAAAGTTACTTAATTCTTAATTTATGCTTTAATAGACAAAAGAAAACCCATCACAGGGATGGGTTGTTTGGAGATTATAATAATGACTAGAGAAGAGTTTCGGGCGAATCTATATCAAACATATGTGTCTTTAGGTACACATGATCATGTACTGATACAGGAGTACATAAATATAGCTGAAGCTTATGTATTCGATAATAAGCAGCTCACTATTACTGATCAAGAGGCGATGGTTTCAAGACTTACCGAAAGTCAAAATTAGTTATCTGAACCAATTATCTTCAAGCATTCAGTATAAATTTCTTTCCAGTACTCAACTTCACCGGATCGAATATTATCCTTCATATTTTGAGTTAATTGATGGGACAATCGTGTTTGTATGATTTTATCAGCCATCTCAATAGCTAAGCGTTTTTCTTCAATTGAAGGCATATTTTGCTCCACCCGATCCAAGAGCCGCTCGGGTATGCGTTTTTTATTAATTAGTCTCAGGTGATTTGCTTAGGGCTTTATCCTGATACATTTTTTCATCTGCCTCTATGATAGCTGCTGATAGACCGTATGCTGGATTTCGCATTGCAAAACCAATTGCAGCACTAATGCCAGCTTTTGCAATAGCAGTTTGAATTCTGGTTGCAAGTTTATCCGCATTTTCTCGGTTGGTTTCAATACTGAGTACAGCAAACTCATCACCACCTAGACGAGCGACAATATCATTATTGCGTACAGTGTTTTTGAGAGTTAAAGCCATTTTTTGAATGAGTTCATCACCTGCAGCATGCCCCAAAGTATCATTGGTGATTTTGAGGTCATTAAGATCAATCATAAGAATAGCAACAGGGTGACCATATCGCTTGCAGCGCTTTTCTTCTAATTCAATTAACTGATCCCAAGCACGACGGTTAAAAAGACCAGTCATAGGATCGGACAATGCCTCTATTTCAAACTGTTCAGCTTTACGTATGTACTCAGCGGCTTTTAATTCAGCTTGAATATTATAGCTAAGCACTTGTGCTAGCAGCTCAAATAATGGAGCTTCCTCGACCAGATTTTTAGACTGAGGTTCAGGATCGATTGCACAGAGAGTGCCAAAAAGGGACCCATCTTCTTTATACAGAGGTTGGCCGATATAGGCTTTAATTGGGACTAAGTGATTTATAGGTGCGTCTACGTAAACTTGAATATCAGGTGAATAGGGGGCAATGCGAGGTGCATTATTTTGTACCATGTGCGAGCAGAAGGAGTCTGCCCAGCGAAATACCTGTCCTGGCTTAACGTCATAACCATTATCTTCACTTAGTAACACGATCCAGTCATCACCTTCGGTACGGGTAATCATCCATAACTTAAATCCAAATCGTTGAGATAAGAATTTTAAAATAGCTTGGCCAGCCTCTTCGAAATTCTTAAAGTTGATATTATTCATTAAGTTAGTCCGATGTTTGTACTAAGAGAGATGTGAAAAAAACAATTTTTAGACTACAGCGTCATATATTATAATTTTAAACTGATTAGCTCACTAATTATTCAAAAATTTAACTCACTTTACTTAAAATTTTTAGAAATTCCATCGGCTAATAAATAGGAATATTACTTCATATAATAA
>NZ_DFRO01000005.1:0-3623 GCF_002381195.1 Acinetobacter sp. UBA3461
AACGTGTGGCTTATTACGTTCGAACTTAGCCTTAGCCATGAGATCTTCCTTTTTGAACTGCTCATGCAGGATCACTGCATGAGCGCTTGGTTTTTAACTATGAATTAGTTTGGGCTTATAGTAATCGAAAGATTACTCGTCGTCACCTTTTTTACCGCCAGACTGGAACTTAGAAATGATGCCTTCAGCCACGTTACGTGGAGTTTCAGCATATTTAGCAAATTCCATAGAGTAAGTCGCACGACCTTGAGACATAGAACGCATATGAGTTGCATAACCGAACATCTCAGCAAGTGGAACTTCAGCTTTAATTGCTTTAGTACCACCAGGTAAATCGTCCATACCCTGAACCATACCACGACGACGGTTTAAGTCACCCATGATATCGCCCATGTAGTCTTCTGGAGTTTCTACTTCAACTTTCATGATAGGTTCAAGAAGAACAGGATCTGCTTTCATGAAACCGTCACGGAAGGCATAAGAACCAGCCATCTTGAACGATAATTCGTCAGAGTCGACATCATGGTAAGAACCGTCGAACAATGTCGCTTTGATGCCAACTACTGGATAACCAGCAAGGACACCATTCTTCATACGTTCTTGGATACCTTTGTCAACTGCACCGAAGAATTCTTTAGGTACTACACCACCTACAACTTCTTCAGCGAATTCGTATTCTTTACCAGCTTCAGGATCAAGCGGTTCTAAACGTACGTATACGTGACCGAATTTACCTTTACCACCAGTTTGACGTACGAACTTACCTTCTTGCTCAACAGTCTTTTTGATTGTTTCGCGGTAAGCAACCATTGGTTTACCAATGTTCGCTTCAACGTTGAATTCACGTTTCATACGGTCAACGATGATGTCAAGGTGAAGCTCACCCATACCAGCAATAATGGTTTGACCAGATTCTTCGTCAGTACGAACGCGGAATGATGGATCTTCCTTAGCCAAACGACCTAAAGCGATAGACATTTTTTCTTGGTCAGCTTTAGTTTTTGGTTCAACAGCCAATGCAATTACTGGCTCTGGGAATTCCATACGCTCAAGGGTAATGATGTTTTTCTCATCACAAAGTGTATCACCAGTTGTTACGTCTTTAAGACCTACACACGCAGCGATGTCACCAGCACGGATTTCTTCAACGTCTTGACGATCGTTCGCGTGCATTTGCACGATACGGCCGATACGTTCACGTTTAGATTTAACCGGGTTATAAACAGAATCACCTTGTTTAAGAACACCAGAGTAAACACGTACGAAAGTTAAGTTACCTACGAATTTGTCGTTCATGATTTTGAACGCAAGTGCAGAGAACGGAGCTTCGTCAGATGCTTCACGAATCGCTTTAGTTTCAGCTTTGTCGTCAAGAACACCTTCAATCGCTTTAACTTCTGTAGGTGATGGCAAGAATTCAATTACTGCGTCCAACATACGTTGAACACCTTTGTTTTTGAACGCTGTACCACAAAGCATTGGTTGAATTTCACAAGCCAATGTTTGAACACGTAGACCAGCAACGATTTGTTCTTTAGTCAAATCGCCATTGTTCAGGTATTCGTCCATTAACTCTTCAGAAGCTTCAGCAGCAGCTTCAACCATGTTTGTACGCCATTCTTCAGCAGTTTCTTGAAGATCAGCAGGGATTTCGCCGTACTCGAACTTCATACCTTGTGAAGCTTCGTCCCAAATGATCGCTTTCATTTCGATCAAGTCGATAACGCCTTGGAAGTTTTCTTCAGCGCCAACAGGGATTACTACAGGTACAGGGTGCGCACCAAGACGTGTTTTCATTTGTTCAACAACACGGAAGAAGTTTGCACCAGTACGGTCCATCTTGTTCACGAATGCTAAACGAGGCACTTGGTATTTGTTAGCTTGACGCCATACAGTTTCAGACTGAGGTTGTACACCACCTACAGCACAGTAAACCATACATGCACCATCAAGAACACGCATAGAACGCTCAACTTCGATTGTGAAGTCAACGTGTCCCGGGGTATCAATTACGTTGATACGGTGTTCTGGGAACTGCTTAGACATACCTGACCAGAATGTAGTGGTAGCAGCAGAAGTAATGGTAATACCACGTTCTTGCTCTTGCTCCATCCAGTCCATTGTTGCTGCACCATCATGTACTTCACCAATTTTGTGAGATACACCTGTGTAGAACAAGATACGTTCAGTAGTTGTGGTCTTACCCGCATCGATGTGCGCAGAAATACCAATATTACGGTAACGAGAAATTGGGGTTTGACGAGCCATGATCTCTTGCATTCCTAAATTTTGTTGTTTAAAACAGGACGCTTTAAGTTGCTAGCAACTTAAAGCGCTTTGATGACAATTGGGTGAAACCCATATCATCACCGTCCTGATAAGGGCCTGTTTTATTTGCTTAGAAACGGTAGTGAGAGAATGCTTTGTTGGCTTCAGCCATACGGTGCACATCTTCACGTTTTTTAACCGCTGCGCCTTTACCTTCAGATGCATCAAGCAACTCACCAGCAAGACGTAAAGCCATAGTTTTTTCAGAACGCTTAGCAGCAGCATCTACTAACCAACGCATAGCCAAGGCAGTACGACGGGATGGGCGCACTTCCATAGGTACTTGGTATGTAGCACCACCAACACGGCGTGCTTTTACTTCGACCATAGGGCGAACTTTTTCAAGAGTAGTCTCGAAAAATTCAACCGGATCTACTTTAGATTTTTCTTGAACGCGGTCTAAAGCACCGTAAACGATACTTTCAGCAATAGATTTTTTACCATCTTGCATTACGTGGTTCATGAATTTAGCGATTGTTTGGCTACTGAATTTCGGATCCGGAAGGATTTCACGAGCAGCGACTACGCGACGTCTTGGCATTTTAAACTACCTATAAATATGACACTTCAGGTTTATCCAGCATTAGCACAAAGTGTCATGTGCATTCGCTGGCCTTACTACACGTCGCTTGAATTTCACAAAATTAAATGCAGAAATCAGACAAGCGAGACGATAAAGGATTGCAGTTCTAGCGAACTAAGAAGTTAATCTCGAAAGATCAATTATTTCTTAGGACGTTTAGTACCGTATTTAGAACGAGACTGGTTACGATCTTTAACACCAGCACAGTCTAAAGAACCACGAACGGTATGGTAACGTACACCTGGTAAGTCTTTAACACGACCACCACGGATAAGAACAACACTGTGCTCTTGCAGGTTATGGCCTTCACCACCGATGTAGCTAGAAACTTCAAAACCTGAAGTTAAGCGAACACGGCAAACTTTACGCATTGCTGAGTTAGGTTTTTTAGGTGTAGTTGTGTAAACACGTGTACAAACACCACGGCGCTGTGGACAAGCCTTCAACGCAGGAACTTTAGATTTTTCAATCAAAGTCGTACGACCCTTACGGATCAACTGATTTGTTGTTGCCATTTGGCAATTCTCCCGTTAATAAAAAGCCCCAAAAACTACTACTTTTTGAGGGCATGCAATTGTAAGTCAAGATGCAAAATTGGTCAACATGATAGAAGCAGGCAAATCCACATCCGCTCTTGCTTACAATTGCTTAGTACTTTCATATCCTTACTATTTTTCTTGCAGATTAATCTGCATCTTTTGTAACATCTTCT
>NZ_DFRO01000005.1:3872-52402 GCF_002381195.1 Acinetobacter sp. UBA3461
CATTTTCAGTATCAGCGGCAGCGACTTCGGCCTCGTCTGTGACATCGCCATCAGCTTCTGCCTGTGCAAGCGTATCTTCGATATCTTCAGGTACCGGCTCACTCAGTGCTGGTTGCTGTACATACTTATCCGCAACCGGTTCTACCAACTTATCAGCTAATGAATCCAAGCCTTCACTGACCTCTTCATCTTTTGCTTCATCTGTGACTTGAGAATCTGTCTTTTTCAGCACTTTTACCTGAGTAATATGATCATTCCCTTCAATCGGAATCTCTTTATCTAAAATTAACTCATCACCGGCATGACCATTTTTCTTGATATTTTCCAGTAGTTTTGGTGCAGCCTGTTGCAGCAATGCTTTAGATTTTTCATAGGCCTCTAAAACAGAAACAGAGCTGTCACGATGCTGTAGCAGATATTGACGTGCATTCGAGAACACATCCTGTGCTTTCTGATTAACATCCTCGACAAAACGGCGACTATATACTGCGCCTACCCCAGCACCCGCTAACGGTACCAATTTAGATAGTTGTTCAATCAGGGAAACTTTCGGTATATGATTCATCCATTCCCATTTCGACTGACCATCTTCCTGATGCAGGAATTTGCGTAGCAGCTCAGTATCATTACTTGAACCCAACATGGCTTGCAGCTGGGAAATGTCATGGGTTTTTAAAGTAGCACCTAGCGCTCTTAAGCCCAACAATACAGTTTGCTTTTCTGCAATCAGACCCAAATCAATCTGACGGAAAATATGCTGCACGATATCCTGATCTTCTTCTTTACTTAAATCAAAGCCATAAGAACGGCCGACCTGATAAATAGTACGCAGTGCCAGCACCAAAGATGCAGGAATATCCACTGCTGTACCAATTACCCCAGTTGCCCCTGAGAATGCACCTTGAACTGCAGCAATCCATTTATTCTGTTCACCAAACGCTTGAGAAATACGCTTAGAACGATCAACATCTTGGGTGAGTTCCTCCAGATCACGCACCCCCGCTTCATCGAGAACGGCATCTACTGAACTGATATCATTGGTAAACTGATTCAGATGATCAAAGAAATAATCTGACACTTTTTCGCTAAACTTGGGCGAAATGAAATGCGTAACATTATTCACTGTATCGAAATGACGGCCAAACAACTGGCGCGATACACTCGGTAGATGTTCACGTAACATCTCCTGTGGATTGTCGTATTTTTTTGATTCAAATGGACTCTTGGCTTGAGCTGCGCCATTGACTACCTTATCTACATTCAGCGCTTGTGTGACCTTCGAAACCGAATCAGGTGCAACATGGTTGAATAGATCCAAACCTGTTGTACTGAACTTTTTCGCCACTCCAAACGCACTGGAGATGAAGCCATTTGATTGTTTATTATTGGTATTTGTCATTCCTTACCTCAGCGTGCACGTGCTTGTATTTTGTATAAATACTAGGTGCTAGCAGCGTTTATCTCAACCTTATTCTGTTTCATTTAGTAATCCCTCTGTGTAGGAATCTCTATTCAAATGTACAGCGTACTGGGCATAACATTTGCCATAAGATTTCAAAAATCTTTCTGTTATGATGTTCCTCATTGTGAACAATGGGTCAGCATCATATTTAACGCTTGATGAAAACGCTAAATATCTCCCCTGACCATAAAGATGAACTATAAGGATCTGTAGATGAAACGTGTTGTCATCACTGGTATGGGTATTAACTCATGCATCGGAAATACATTGGAAGATGTAACTCACTCTTTACAAAACGGGATTTCAGGCACACGTTTAAATCCAGTCTATGCTGAACTGAACTTTAAAAGTCATGTCAGCGCGGCTGCTGAGCAGGATTTTGACAATATCGACCGTCGTCTCAAACGCTTTATGGGTGTTTGTGCCATGTATGCCTACAATTCGGCAATTGCAGCGGTTGAGCATGCTGGTCTGAAACCGGAATATCTGGCGGGCAACCCACGCTATGGTATTGCAGGCGGCTCAGGCGGTAACTCAACAGCATCTGTAATAGAAATGGCGAAATTACTCGAAGAAAAAGGTGCACGTAAAATTGGCCCGTTCTTCGTACCCCGCAATATGTCAAATACCATTACAGCCAACGTTGGTGTAGCGCTTAAACTTCAAGGTATTGCTCACTCAATTACCAGCGCATGCGCAACTTCTGCTGATGCGATTGGTTATGCCTATAACCTGATTCAATTGGGTAAACAGGACTTGATGCTTGCCGGTGGCGGTGAAGAAGATCACTGGTCTCAAAGCTTGCTGTTTGATGCGATGGGTGCACTGTGTTCGAAATACAATGACACACCTGAAACTGCATCTCGTCCATATTCAGCAGACCGTGACGGTTTCGTGATTGCTGGCGGTGGCGGTTTCGTGGTGCTTGAATCCCTTGAACACGCTCAAGCACGTGGTGCCAATATTCTTGCGGAAGTTGTGGCTTATGCAGCGAACTCTGATGGTGCCGATATGGTTGCGCCAAGTGGTGAAGGTGCAACGCGTTGTGTATTGATGGCTTTAGAAGAAGCAAAACAGCATGGCGTAGACAAGATTGACTATGTAAATACGCATGGTACCTCTACTCCAGCAGGCGACATCACAGAACTTAAGGCAATGGAACGTGCATTTGGTGAAGGCCAGGTTCCTTCACTTAGCTCGACCAAGTCTATGACAGGTCACAGCCTGGGTGCTGCTGGCGTTCAAGAAGCAATTTATTCAGTTCTAATGATGCAAAATGACTTTATTGCGCCAAACATCAACGTGACTGAGCTGGATGAAGGTGCGAAACCATTTGATATCGTGCTTGAAAAACGTGACGCAAAATTGAATACTGTGATGAGTAACAGTTTCGGTTTCGGCGGCGTAAATGCCTGTCTCATCTTCAAAAAATGGGAAGGCTAAGCTGCCCAATTTAGGGTGACTTGATGGATGCTCCTTCTGATGCTTTCCTTTGGGTAAAAGCATTACATATTATTGCAGTGGTTTGCTGGTTCGCGGCTTTGTTTTACTTGCCACGTTTATATGTTTATCACGCCATGAGCGAAGATACCGTGAGTCATCAACGCTTTGAAGTCATGGAGCGTAAGCTGTACCGTGGCATCATGTGGCCAGCCATGCTGGCCACCCTGATTACGGCACACTTTCTGGTGGATTGGGGTGATGCAACGCGTCATTATCATGAAGCCTTATGGTTCTACCTTAAAGTCGGCTTGGTCGGCTTATTGGTGATTTACCATCTGGTCTGTGGTTATTACCGCAAGAAGCTGATTGATAATGCCCATTACAAGTCACACAAGTTTTGGCGTTATTTTAATGAGATGCCAACCCTGCTCTTATTTGCAGTGGTGATTCTGGTGGTGGTTAAACCTACCTTCTAGTTTAGCTACTCAATAAAAAATCCCTGCTCAGTCGGGGATTTTTTATGTCTTAGATTCTAAAATTTACATCTCTACCTGAAGCTTACGAACTCTTGGCAGATACAGCACACGATAGGTCACCGCTAGAATTAACAGCCATAACGGACTGATCATCAAGGCTTTCAAGGTATCTGGTTCCAGACTCAAAATCACCAACGCAAAGAACAGGAATGCCAGCACGATATAAGACATCCATACACCGCCCGGCATTTTAAAAGTCGAAGCAGTATGTTTTTCCGGTTGCTGCTTACGGTAACGGATATAGCACACCATGATGATGCTCCAGATACTGATAAACAGGATCACACAGAGTGAGCTCGCCAAGGTAAAGGCTTCCATCGTATTCGGTACAAAATACTGGAATGCTGCACCCAGCAGAATAAAGGTACAGGAGAACATCAGACCTTTCGCCGGAACTGCTCGGCTCGACAGTTGTGCCAAGGCTTGCGGTGCCTGACCACCCCGCGCCAGACCAAACAGCATCCGGCTGGTGGAGAATACGCCACTGTTCATCGAAGACATCACGGAAGACAAGACCACAAAGTTCATGATAATGGCGGACGTTGGAATCCCCGCATATAAGAACAGGCTAACGAATGGGCTCTGATCTGCAGGAATCTGGCTCCATGGCGTGACTGCCATAATCACCAGCAATGACAATACGTAGAACAAAATGATACGGGTGGGAATCGCATTGACGGCTTTAGGTAAATTCTTTTCCGGGTCTTTGGTTTCAGCCGCCATAGTGCCTAGTAGCTCCACTCCCACAAAAGCAAACATCGCAATCTGGAAACCTGCCAGAAAGCCCGTCACCCCTTTCGGGAACAGCCCATCTGACCAGACATGACTAAAGCTAGCCGTCGCACCGCTTGGCGCCTGAAAACCACTAAAGACCATATAACCACCAACAAAAATCAGGCCAATAATTGCCAGAATCTTGATCAGGGCAAACCAGAATTCAATCTCACCAAAGAGTTTTACTGTCACCAGGTTAATACCCAAAATCAAGAGCACACAGGCAGCGCTGATCAGCGCCTGTCCCATCGGGGTAAAGACTGTACCCTCGGGTAACCAGAAATTCAGGTAGTTAATAATCGCAGCCAGATCAGCAATACCAACCAGAACCCAGCCCAACCAGTACGACCAGCCAATGTAATAGCCTGCACCCGGACCAATCAGATCATGCGCCATATCGATAAAAGACTTGTACTGCAAATTCGACAGCAGCATTTCACCAAGAGCACGCATTAAAAAGAAAAACATCCCGCCAATGATCATATAGATCAGCAGGATCGAAGGACCAGCCAGGGCAATCGTCTTACCCGACCCCATAAACAGGCCGGTACCGATACAGCCACCAATGGCAATCAGCTGTAAATGCCGATTAGATAACTTGCGTTGTAGCTCATGTTGCGACGGCGCTGCGTCATCTCTAGAGGGTGTAGTATTCATCTTCAGTTCCTTTTTCGCATCAGACCCTTGCTCACCTGATCAGATTTCCTCCTGAAATCCTGATTCAGATGCAGTTTCATTTAAAAAGTTAAATGATCGGGTCTGATGTCCTTACAAAATTAAGTTGGGAGATCTCAAACATCCGAACAACTTAGGGCTGTGCTGCAATCACTGCAATTTCAATCAGCCAGTCTGGATTGACCAGATCCGCCTGAATAGTGGCACGTGCCGGAGTGTCATGACCTTGCAGCCATTCCACCCAGAGTTGGTTTACGTTGCTAAAGTCAGCTAAATGCTTGATAAATAATTGCGCCGAAAGCAACCGGCTTTTATCAGTATTTGCCAGCGCAAGCAGTTCATCAATCTTGGCAAAGACCTCCAAGGTCTGTCCGTGTATATCCAGATCGGTACGTGTTGGCACCTGCCCTGATAAATACACGGTCTTGTTGTGAATAGTGGCAGCACTCATCACCTGATTGCTGCGGATACGTTGAATATCGCTATGTTCCATCATAAATTTTCCTCTCCATTTTTCCGTTAATAGGTCAATATTGAATTTCAGGTTTCAACCTGTACTGGTACACGGGTAGTAATGCCACACATCAACTCATAGCCCACTGTTCCTGATCCTGCTGCAACTTCATCAATTGGCAGCACTGTGCCGTGGGTCGACCGCCCCCAGAGCAGCACCTCACTACCAATGTTCGTTTGAGGAAGTTCAGTCAGATCAACTGTCAGCATATCCATACTGACCCGGCCAATCGTCTGGGTTCTGACGCCATCTACCAGCACGGGCGTACCGGTCTGGCTGATACGCTGATAACCATCCGCGTAACCACAAGCCACAACACCAATTCGCATCGCCTGCTCCGCAACAAAGTTAGAGCCATAACCGACACTTTGCCCAGCCTGAATATCTTGAATAGCAATGATTTCACTGCGTAAGCTCATACTTGGTTGGAGATTCCAGTCTTGAATACTATGGCTTGGATAATCTGGTGAACTGCCATAGAGCATGATGCCGCTACGTACAATATCGGAATGCAAGCTTTGATGATGGCGTAGAATGGCCGCACTATTACTGAGTGAGGTTTTAGCCTCAAGCCCCTGAATGGTCTGGCTAAAAATCAGGTTTTGATGTTCAATGCCATCCAATCCAAAACGCTCGCCATCCGCATCGGAGAAATGGGTCATATGCGTCATTGAGCGTACATTTTCGAACTGGCTTAACTGTTGCCAAACATCTGCATATTCATGCAGCTGAAAACCTAAACGGTTCATGCCGCTGTTCATTTTCAAGAACACATCAAACTGTGCATCCGGGGCTATTTCGGCAAACTGTTTCAGCCATTGCACTTGATGACGAGAATGAATGGCAAAGCTCATGTCATGCTTTGCACATGCAAATAAATCCGCTAGCGTAAAAATACCCTCGAGCAACAGCAGTGATTTTTTGCATCCCAGTGCACGTAGCCGCTTACCTTCTTCAATATCCAGAAAAGCAAAACCGTCTGCAGACTGAAATGCCGCATAAACCCGTTCAATGCCATGACCATAGGCATTGGCTTTGACCACAGCATACACTTCAGCATTTGGAGCAGAAGCTTTAGCAATATTCAGATTATGCTGCAATGCATCTAAATGCACTACAGCTTGAATTGGACGTGGCATAGATTCTTCCTTGAAACAGTAATTTAAGCCGCGTGTGAATAGCGTCCGAGCGACAGCCCTTCCGTACTAATCTCGGTTTTATGATCCAGTACAATATCGCTGATTAACTTGCCCGAACCACAGGCCATGGTCCAACCCAAAGTGCCATGTCCGGTATTCAGGAACAGGTTTTTAAAACGGGTTTTTCCAATAATTGGCGTACTGTCTGGTGTCATTGGACGTAACCCCGTCCAGAAGCTGGCTTCAGTCAAATTACCACCCGGAAATAATTCCTGGGTAACCATTTCCAAAGTGGCACGGCGATTATCTTTTAAGTTGTGGTTAAAGCCACTTAACTCAGCCATACCACCCACGCGGATGCGCTGGTCAAAGCGAGTGATAGCAATCTTGTAAGTTTCATCCAGCACCGTAGATTGCGGCGCAAAATTGGCATCGACAATTGGAATCGTGAGTGAATAGCCTTTTACCGGATAAACTGGTAAATCCAGATGCAACGGTTTCAAGAAATCACGTGAATAACTACCAAATGCCAGCACGTATTTGTCCGCAGTGAATACGTGACCATTGACGACAACACCTTTAATTTCATTGCCCTCAGTTAGCAGATGTTCCACATTCTGGTTAAACTTGAACTGTACGCCCAATTCTTTGGCAACATTGGCTAAGGCGTTGGTAAATAGATAGCAATCACCGGTTTCATCATTGGGTAAATGTAAGCCACCGACCAGTTTATCTTGAGCATGTGCCAAGGCAGGTTCAACTTTTGCCAAATCAGCTCCCAGTAATAATTCATGCGGCACACCACACTCTTGTAATATAGCGATATCACGTTGCACCATGTCCAACTGGGCTTCATTACGAAATACCTGTAAAGTACCTTTGGAACGATGCTCATAGCTGATCCCGGTTTCTTTACGCAATTCACGTAAACAGTCACGGCTATATTCAGCTACACGGGTCATACGTTCTTTGTTAATGGCATAGCTGGCTGGATTACAGTTTTTCAGCATTTGCGCCATCCAGTTCAACTGCCACATGCTGCCATCTAAATTAATCGCCAAGGGTGCGTGATGCTGAAACATCCATTTCACCGCTTTGAATGGAATGCCAGGTGCTGCCCACGGTGTCGAGTAACCTGGAGAGATTTGACCTGCATTACCAAAACTGGTTTCTTCAGCAGGGCCAGTCTGACGGTCAAGTACAGTTACTTCTGCACCCTGCTGTGCCAGGTAATAGGCACTTGCCACACCGATTACACCACTACCTAAGACCAAAACACGCATTGCCTTACCCTCAAAATCCTTCTAGTTGATTTAACTAGTATATTTTTGGATCAATAGTGAATTTCACTGTTTTAAAGTAATATATTCAGTGAATCCACTAGATTTCTCGCGTGATTTTAAAAAATTAAGGGAATAATGAATGCGCAAATTAGACCGTATTGATCGTATGATTCTGGATATTCTGCAACGTGATGGACGTATTGCGATTAGTGAACTGGCAGCTCGGGTGAACCTATCCACCACCCCGTGCTCTGAGCGTGTGAAGCGACTGGAACGCGATGGCATTATCATGGGCTATTACGCCCGACTCAATCCAGAAAAGCTGGAACGCAATTTACTGGTCTTTCTTGAAATCAAACTTTCAGCCAAATCCGGTGATGTATTTGAGCAGGTCGCACGAGACCTGAGTGAAATTCCTGAAGTACTGGAATGCCATTTGATTTCTGGAGATTTTGATTATCTGGTCAAAGCGCGCTTGAAAGAGATGAGTGCTTATCGCCGCCTGCTGGGCGATCTATTAAAGAAACTACCTTCTTCCGCCTCTTCACACAGTTATGTGGTGATGGAGGAAGTAAAAGAGACGCTATATCTGGATGTCGGTATTTGATACTCTAGTTATCGACAATAACAACAAAGCTCCCAAAGGGAGCCTTGCCATTAATCTGAAAAATCTGAAAGTTCAAAAATATTAATCAGGAATACGCAGTACCTGACCTGGGAAAATATCATCAGCATCTTTTAATAATGGACGGTTGGCTTCAAAAATCTTGTTGTATTGATTGGCATCGCCATAAAATTCTTTAG
Source organism: Acinetobacter sp. UBA3461 (assembly GCF_002381195.1). Lineage (NCBI taxonomy): Bacteria > Pseudomonadati > Pseudomonadota > Gammaproteobacteria > Moraxellales > Moraxellaceae > Acinetobacter > Acinetobacter sp. UBA3461. The sequence continues at coordinate 12,503 of NZ_DFRO01000005.1, forward strand.
AAATTTTTGACAAACTGTCGCCTGATTTTACCGTGTAGAATTTACTTTCCGGTTCAGGGCTGCTCACCGTAAGCTGGTCATCCACTTTGGCCACATGATCAATATTTCCTACCGCGAGAATAATTTTTTCACGATCGGCCTGATTTTGAACCTGCCCACGCACAGTTGCCAGATCAGAAGTAGAGTTATAGCTAATCGACAAACCTTTAATTGGCAACCCTAAACTTTTAACATGACCCAATAACTTGTTGGCAATTTCTTGTGCCGATGGCTCTGCCGGAGCTGCTTTAGGCGCAGCCGCAGGTGCTTGTTGTGCAGCAGGTGTCTGTTGCGGTTCTGCCGCTGCGGTATTTTTCTTACCAATACCTTTTACAAAATCAAAAATACCCATGGAAGACTCCCTTATTGTCGTCTGATTTTTATCTCCCTATTGTTTATAGCGGAATTCACCTAAGCAGAAGTTAATCATTGGTAAGCTTCCTGTTAATGAATGTAAGTTACCATTAAGAAAAACACAGGCACAAAAAAACCACCTTGCGGTGGTCTTTAGGCTTAGCAGAGCTAAGAATCAACGATTAACCAAGTTTTTTAGAAACGTAGTCGATCGCAGATTGAACAGTTGTGATTTCGTTAGAATCTTCATCAGGAATTGTGATGTCGAAGTCATTTTCGAAAGACATTACCAGTTCAACTAGGTCTAGAGAGTCAGCACCCAAGTCATCCATGAAAGATGCTTCGTTTTTAATCTCTTCGATTTTGATACCAAGTTGTTCTGCAACCGCTTGCTTAACGCGTTGTTCGATATCGCTCACAGGAATTCTCCTCATTGCTTGTGGCGTTTTTAATGCCGTTAGTTTAATTGAATCTAAAAAATTTGGAAAGTTTATACTTAAGCCCCTTAGCTCATGTATAAACCACCATTTACGTGAATTACAGTACCTGTAATGTAACTTGCCTTGTCAGAAGCCAAGAAACTTACGGCATTTGCGATATCTTGTGGATCACCGAGACGGTTCAATGCCACTTGATCACTCATTTTCTTGCGAATTTCTTCACTTAACTGTTCAGTCATCTCAGTGGCAATAAAGCCTGGTGCCACAGAGTTTACCGTAATTTGACGGCTACCCATTTCTTTGGCAAGACTGCGGCTAAACGCTTCAATCCCTGCTTTGGCAGCAGAATAGTTCGCCTGACCCGGGTTAGCAAAATGCGCCACTACAGAACTGATGTTAATGATACGACCGAAACGTGCCTTGGTCATGCCTTTCAGGACACGCTTGGAAAGTCGATAAACGGCTTTCAGATGAATGTTCAGGATATCATCCCAGTCATCTTCTGACATACGCAGCAATAGGTTATCTTTGGTAATACCAGCATTGTTCACTAACGCAAGAACTGGACCATAGTTCTGTTCAATTTCAGTCACCAGTGCATCAATGGCTGCGCCATCACGCACATCAAGGACTTTACCTGCGCCATTTTCAGCAAACTGTGCAGATAATTTCTCAGCGCCAGCTTCAGAAGTGGCAGTTCCTACCACAAAGTAGCCATCCTGAATGAGTTGTTGCGCAATTGCAGCACCAATGCCGCGGCTTGCACCTGTCACCAAGGCAACTTTACGTTCCTGTGTCATGCAATTTTCCCTTCTGCCACCAATACGGTGTTTAATGCATCTTCCAGACGGGATTGATTGTCCAGTGGAAGTGCTTTTTCGATATTTGGTAAACGTTTTGCTATATTGGCAAGTACATTCCCCGGACCGCATTCCACGATATATGCAATACCTTCGTCTTGAAGGAATTGCAGGGTTTTGGTCCACTGTACAGATTCATACAATTGCGCAGTCAGTGCCTGACGTAATGCATTCACATCTGTTGCAATTTCCGCGCCCACATTTTGTATTACAGGAATACGTGGTAGCTCAATGGCAGTTTGTTCCAAAGCCGTAGCAAACTGTTCAGCGGCAGGTTTCATCAGTGAACAGTGGGATGGAACAGATACGGGCAATGCGATCGCTTTAGCGCCATTTTCTTTTGCCAGCTCAATCACCGCATCAACACGATCTTTGTTCCCTGCAACAACGACTTGACCTTTGGCATTGTAGTTGGCTGCTTCAACCGAACCTTCACCGGCTGCTGTTGCCTGTGCACAAAGCTCCACAACCTGAGCATCTTCCAGACCTAGAATTGCCGCCATTGCACCGACACCTTGTGGGACTGCATCTTGCATCAGCTTACCGCGCAGGTTGACCAGTTTCACTGCATCACCCAAGCTTAACGCACCCGCCGCAACCAGCGCACTATATTCACCTAAAGAGTGGCCAGCCAGATACTTTGGTGCAACACCACCCAGTTCCAGCCATACACGCCATAATGCAATCGATGCAGTCAGAAGGACCGGTTGAGTAAATTCAGTCTGATTCAGACCTTCACCACTTTGTGCAATCTGCCACAGATCAAAGCCTACTGCTTCAGATGCCTCGGCAAATGTGTCACCTACACTACTAAACTGCTCAGCCAGTTCAGCGAGCATGCCCGCCTTCTGCGATCCCTGACCCGGGAATACAAATGCAGTTTTGGTTGCCTGAGCTGCTTGCTCGAGTTGTTTAGCAGACATAATAAAATCCTTTCAATTAAGAGGCGCTAATCTTCACAGAATTGATGAAAATTAACAGCTAAATACCACCTAACTCATTGTGGAGCGCAATTTAGCACGTAATTTTGGCTGGGGTAATTGCCAAATACAACAAAAAGCCCGACTTTATTAAAGTGCCTAAAAGTGACAGACAAAAAAAAGGGAGCTTAACGCTCCCATTTTTTCTATCAAGCTTGACGCTTAATACATCATTAATTATTCAGCAGATGCTTTAGCGAATAATTGACGACCACGGTAGATACCATCTTTAGATACGTGGTGACGACGATGAGTTTCACCAGTAGCTTGGTCTACAGTTAATGCATTCTCAGTTAAAGCGTCATGTGAACGGCGCATGTCACGGCGAGAGCGACTTTTACGGTTTTGCTGAACGGCCATGATGGCTCCTTACAAATATCGAAAAAATGGATCAGAACAAATTCGATTGTCTTATACGTATGAGTATAACACAAAAATTAGTTAAGTTTACCCTTCAAAGCTGCCAAAACTTCAAACGGATTGTCCCGTTTTTCTTCAACAACTTCTTCTTGAGCGGGTTGGTGCTTATGCTCACAAACATCATGCTTAGGAGACAACGGCATCAACAATAACAATTCATCTTCTATGAGTGCCAGTAAATCAGCGGTGGCAGGTGCATCATATGAACCTTTCGTCGTTGCTTCACTTTCACCTAAGACGATGAAATCAGCATCCTCATCCAAGCGCTCTATCAGTGATTCGTCATCCACAAGGGCAAGATGAAAATCTGAAACGAGTTCAATCTCAACGGTTTCCAGACAACGCTGGCATTCCATTGGAACCTTCGTTTCAACATGGCCATCTAGCCACACAATGCGATGATAAGCATCCATTGATAGCTTACAGTCTATGTTAATCAATTGATCATCAATTGATCCAACAGCTTCACGAGCAATACGAACAAAGCGGGATAAAGGCAGTTGACCTGACCATTTAAAGCCCTGTTCAGCCCATTTAAACGGCTCAATCTGTGCCGGAAAGGTATTTGCTGACATAATTAAGGCGGCAATTCTACAAATTCATCAGAACTCTGTCAAAGATTAAGATACAATTTTGTACTTATTTTTAGACAGACCAATTGGGTAATTTCAGTCATGCATCTGTTGCAGCCGCAAACAGAAGTGAATGTTTCATCACTCGTTAGCACACTTTCAACCTCCGATTCTGACAGCTCACTACAGCAAGTGCAACGCTTACCGTGGGCGAATTTATCCTCAGAAGCGGAACAGGTTGATTGGCTCATCTTACACTTTAATCACTGGTTTTCCCACCTAAATGTCACATTAGTCCGTGGTGATTTTGAACCAGAATATTTCCCGGCTACTGAAGATACCCCTGCCCGCATTCAATTTGCGCATGGTTTCTTCAATAGTGCCCTGCATGAGATCAGCCACTGGACCATTGCTGGTGATAAGCGTCGTCTATTGCCAGATCTGGGCTACTGGTATGCGCCAGATGGCCGTACCCAGGAACAGCAAGCTTTATTTGAGCAGGTAGAAATCAAGCCACAGGCGATTGAATGGATGTTTGCCAAAGCCTTTGGGCGTAAATTTCGCGTGTCTTTAGACAACCTGACCGGTGAAGGCGGCAATGGCAGCAGCTTTAAAGATAATGTCTATGCACAGGTACAGCGTTATTTTAGTGGTGAAGCCAAACTACCTCGTGACGCAAAACGTTTTATTGATTGTATCTGTGCCTGCACACGGAATGGCAAAAGTTTACAATCCGACGAATTTATTCGTGAAATGCTTGATTAAATTATACAAATTTATCGTTATTGAGATTGCATGTCCGTCGCAGGCAATCTCATAATAAAGTCAGCACAGGATCGGAGACAGAGTTTATGTTGCATTTACGCGTACACCCAGACAACCCCCAACCACGTTTGATCAGTCAGGCCGTGGAACGTATCCGTGCCGGCGATGTAATTGTTTATCCAACTGATGCCGCTTATGCAATTGGCTGCCAGATCGGAAATAAAAATGCCATGGAGCGCATTGCCCAGATTCGTGGTCTAGGCCCTAAGCACCAATATGCCATTCTCTGCTGTGACTTATCGGACATTGCGACCTATGCCAAAGTGGACAATGCCGTATATCGTTTGCTGAAAAATAATACGCCTGCTGTCACTACTTTTATTCTGCCAGCTACCAGTGAAGTACCTAAACGTTTAATGCATCCGAAGAAAAAAACCATCGGTTTACGTATCCCCAGCAATCCCGTATGTCAGATGCTGCTTCAAGAACTGGGTGAACCCCTGTTAACCTCAACCTTGATCCTGCCAGATCAGACTGATCCAATGGATGATCCATACGAGATTGAAATGCAGCTCGGCAAACGCATCGATGTATTTATTGATAGTGGCCTAGGTACATTAAGCACAACTTCTATCGTGGATTTATCGGGTGATCAACCTGAAGTAATTCGCCGTGGTGTCGGTGATGTAACTGCTTTTGAATAATTAAAACGTTTTAATTCAGTTTTAGGAGGAAATAAAGTGAATCTATTTTATCTCCTTCTAAACTTGAATGAACTTCCTGCCAATCATCTGATCTACGTCAAACGGCCTTGGACATTAGAATCTAAGGCAATTTCTATCGAAAAGAATTCTAAGCCTGTCTTAAGTCTGAATATCGACAATATTGAGTACCAGTATTTTCTTGAAGTTGCGATGACAAGAAAACTGCTGAACATTTATTCAACAAATAATCTCTGTCTAGCAGACACCTGCCAGCGAATAATTGAATATGCGTTAAAGCAGTAGGACTACAACATATTTATAACTGACTCAAAGTCATAAAATTTGGGCAATCTGCTAGTATCTGTTTATGCTCAAACACAGCCTTGCCAAATTTATTTTGAATGGTATAGCTGGATGAAACCTGATCTTCTTCAAGAACCGCTATATAGGCTTTTACCAAATCTGGCTCTTGACCTTGTAACTGGTCAACCTGCATACAACCAAGTTGTCGTACATGGCTTTGGATTTCTGCCGGTAATTGATTATCCGCTAAAGTGGTAAGTTTCATGTAGGTAATAATATTCGGATACTGATTCAGTATATCTCCAGAGATGGGCAGACCACTATTTTCCAGTCGCTGTTGAGTCTGTGCATCCATGTGTACCTGTTTTAGATTATCTCGTGCCTGCTGTTGAAACTTATGCTCCCAATACTTTTCAGTTCCAAAAAATAGTCCGGCAATCACTAAAAGGCCAACAACAACAAATTTTATATTCATATTTTTATCCGTAGGATTTTAACTTAAAGGTTGCGCAGCCTCTTCCGAAACCGATGCAGCAAGTGCAACCATATCTACTGGGGTATTTTTTTGAGGTGGTGGGATATATTCTTCCCCAGCTTTTAATGCTCTCATTTGTAAAAAACTTGGACAATCCAACAGCTTTTGCTGATGTTGCATCATGTCCGTACCAAATTTATTTTTGACATTCATATGAAAAACAATTTGATCTTCTTCAATCACATTTAAGACTGCAGTTCGAGACTTGTAATCAAAGTTTTGAAAAGCCTCAACAGAATCACAGGCTATGTTTTTGACATTCTGTTCACTCTTTACAGAAAGTTTTTTATTTTCATTTTCAAGCCAGCGTGTATAAAAGCGAATATTTGGATACTGATCCAGAATCGTAAGCTCTACCTTTTCTCTTTGAAGTATGGGTTGATACTTCGCTTCTAACTCGGCAAATTTACCTGATTGAAGCTGCTGACGTGCTTGGTCTTCAAGTTGCATCATTTCGTCTTTTGGATAACCCCAGAATACCCCCAAGCCAATCACGGCAATAAGTACCAGCATAATAGGCATATTGATCACCCGTCCTGTTTTTAGTTGTTTTATTCATCAGCATATTTTTCTGAGATATTAGAATACTTTTTGAACGATAGATATCTGTTTTTAAGGTTTATTTTTAAAAATTTTACTTTTTAATTGCTGCTAAAGAATGATTTTTTTCCTGATCTAATTCTCAATATTTGTCATTGCTCATGATCGATCTTAAGGGTTGCAAACTCAACTGGAGCTTAACTTCATTTCTATGAACCCTTAATTCAGAAAGGCATCCCTGTATTTGATATGATCAAAAACCGAAGAATAGCCGTAAAAGCTACTGTTTTTTTGTATCTAACTCCATATCCAATTTATTTAGAGGTATTTTTCGAGTACACTAAGATCAACTTTTTACATGCTTTTTCTTTCGATGTGAGATCGAAGAATCAGCCTTCATGCCTTTGAAAATTCGCGTGGCCAACAACTGTATATGAATCAAAGCATCCATAATATGATGGAACCTACTCCACACATCCGTGTACTGGATGAATGGCAGGAGACGATTCCTGAGGATCTTTACATTCCTCCTTCAGCGTTTGAAATCCTGTTAGAGCATTTCGAAGGCCCGCTCGACTTTTTAATTTACCTGATCCAAAAAAATGGCTTTGACTTGCTGCAAGTCGACATTGCGCCGATTGCTGCCCAATACTTGTCCTATATGGATGCGATGAAGTCACTCAATATTGAGCTGACTGCAGACTATATGGTAATGGCGGCATTATTGGCGGATCTCAAATCCCGCTTACTTCTTCCAAAACCCAAAAGTATTTCTGCGACGGAACAAGATCCGAAACAGGAATTGATTGATCGTCTGGAAAATTATTTACGCATTAAACAGGCCGCAGAACGTCTGAACAAAATGAGTGTGCTTGAACGTGATACGTTTGAGACCAATGTCAGTCTGGGCGAGTTCATTCAACCGAATGAAGGTCACAACGTCGATCTGCTGCGTGATGCCCTGCTGTGTATCTTTAACCGTCCTGAGCCGGTGATTCATCAGGTGCAACAGGAACCGGTGCTACTTGAAGAACGCATTGCCTATATTGAAAGCTGCCTGGAAACTGGTGAAGTGCTTTCTTTTGCAGATTTACTCAAACCAAGCCAGGGCCGGATGGGTATGGTCGTCACCTTCATGGCGGTTCTAGAACTGACACGTCAACAAAAAATTCAGATTATTGCTACAGGCGTTGAAGCCCCGCTCGCAATTCAGGGAGCACCTTTATGACCATTGACCACAGCTCAGTGCTTACAGCGGAAGATAATCTGCATGATATTCTAATGCAGCTGGAAGCGATTATCTTTGCGAGTGATTCAGCGGTGTCTCTGGCACGTCTAAAAGAAGCTTTTCAGGATCGATATACCAAGCAGGAATTACGTCAGTACCTACAGCAACTGTCTATGCTGATGCATGGCCGCTCAATTGAACTGATTGAAACTGCTCAAGGTTTCCGTTTTCAAGTACGTGCGAAGTATCGTAATATTATTGCTCAGACATGGCCCGAGCGACCAGCGCGTTTGTCTCATTCATTACTTGAAACTTTGGCCGTAATTGCCTATCACCAGCCGGTGACCCGGGCAGATATAGAACAAATTCGTGGTGTCACAAATAACAGTCAGATTTTGCGTTCGCTGTTTGACTGGAACTGGATTAAAGAATCTGGTTTTCGTGAACTCCCTGGAAGACCTGCGTTGTTAGTGACAACGCCACAATTTTTAAATGCGTTTGGCTTAACCAGTTTAGGCCAATTGCCTCCCCTGCAGGATGCCAAGGAAGCTTTTATGACCCTCGATGCAAATGCACCGAAGTCATAAATAGGTGAACTGTTGATAATTATTTCTAAGGTTATGCTGTCATGAGTGAAAAATTGCAAAAGGTGCTTGCACGTGTTGGTTTGGGTTCTCGCCGTTATATGGAAGAAGTCATTGCCGCTGGTCGTGTAAGTGTGAATGGGCAAGTTGCCCAAGTGGGTGAGCGTATCGAACCAGGTGATGAGCTTCGCATCGATGGTCGTAAGGTACAATTCCAGATTGAGGACGAAATCCGTCGTCGTGTACTGATTTACTATAAGCCTGAAGGCGAAATCTGTTCACGTAACGATCCTGAACAACGTCCTACCGTATTTGATAACCTGCCTGCGATCCAAGGTGATCGTTGGGTGATGGTTGGCCGTCTGGATATTAACTCAACTGGCCTGTTACTTTTCACAAATGACGGTGAACTGGCAAATCGTCTGATGCACCCTTCCAATGAAATCGAACGTGAATATGCAGTTCGTGTCATGGGTGAGGTAACGCCTGAGCTGAAAAATAACATGCTCAAAGGCGTTGTACTGGATGATGGTCCGGCAAAATTCGAATCATTCTCTGAACTGGGCGGCGACGGTATCAACCGCTGGTATCAGGTGGTGGTGAAAGAAGGACGTAACCGTGAAGTACGTCGTATCTTTGAATCCCAAGGTCTGAAAGTCAGCCGTCTGTTACGTACCCGTTATGGTACAGTAATTCTGCCACGCGAACTGCGTACTGGTCGCTGGATTGAACTGGACAAACAGGACATCGATAACCTGGCAAAAGCTGTTGAGCTTAAACCACGTCAAGGTACTGGTTTGTACGGCATGGCAAAACGCCGTTCTGAGCGTATGCAGGAAAAACCTATGGCAGCACGCCGTGGTGGTTTCCTGCGTCAGCAGCGCCGTGACAGTGATGAACCGGCAGCGAATACTGGCCGTGAACGTCGTGAAGGTGGTTTTGGCCGTCGTGACAATAACCAAACCGGCTCACAGTTTGGTCGTCGTGAAAACCAGAATGGTACTCAGTTTGTACGCCGTGACAACCGTCCTGAACCAGGCTTTGGCCGACGTGAAGAACGTGATGAAAACACACCACGTCGTCCTTATGGCGTGAACAAAGGCTTTAACAAGTTCTAAGCCTTTGTTAAGATAAAAACCAGGCAACTGCCTGGTTTTTTTAGCTCTAAAAATAACAACATGAAAAGATCCTTCTACTGTCAAAGTTCATTGCATCCATTTCTATTCTTAACTTATATCTTGATAAGTTATCTACTTTTTCAATTCAGCTATTATCTACGAATCACTGATCAGGACTGGAACTTTAAGCTTGCAATACTAAGTCAGTGGTTCTCGGCTGTTTTTTATCAACCTGCCCAATATACTGATCACTACATCAGTATTGTCACCTTAACCATAATGATGGCCTATTTGGCACTTTATGGACTCAGCAAGTTCAAGAAATTGGAGATAGACGCAGATCAAATTTATTGGTCTTTGGGTCATATGAAAATCGGTCAAATCTTTCCACTGAATGCCTACACTGAAATTCATTACATTTTAATTCCACCGCATAACCCTGACATTCATCTACTTAAACTTAAAACTGGTCAGGAAGAATTTGATATTAACATGAGTCAGTTTTCAGCTGAGGATCAACAAACCATCCAAATGGTATTAAAATCCTTGAAAATTCGATGTTAAAAAAATCCCGCTCAAATGGCGGGATTTTGCAAATCTTACATCTGGGACTGAATATAATTTTGCAGACCAATCAGCTCAATTAAACGTAATTGCTTTTCAAGCCAGTAAGTATGATCTTCTTCTGTATCTGACATTTGCTGACGTAACATATCACGCGTCACGTAGTCACCCTTCTCTTCACACAGTTTCACGCCTGTTGCCAGTTTTTGACGAACTTCATATTCCAGTTTCAGGTCGGCTTTCAGACAGCTCACCACATCTTCACCGATTTCTACCTCATCACGGGTCATGTTCGGTGTACCTTCCAGGAACAGAACACGGCGAATAATCGCATCCGCATGCTGTGCTTCTTCCTGCATTTCATGATCAATACGTTCAAAGATTTTGGTCAGGCCCCAATCTTCGTACATACGAGAGTGGATCAGGTATTGGTCGCGAGCAGCCAGTTCGCCACCGATCAACATATTCAAATAATCTACGACTTCTGGATTACCACGCATTTTTATAACTCCCTACCTTTATGGACTTATTATGGAGAAAATCTTCTGGATTTGCAAAATAAAATTTCCGTAAATATATGATTTTTAAATAATTAAAATGAGAAGTACTTTCATTTACAGCTTTAGTTGAATAAATTCCCATTTATAAAACAATACCTTGCACTCAGTACTCAGCTTAGATGAACAAGATCAAAGTACTTTTATAATGTATTGGTTTTTTGTAACTAGATTCAAAATCATTGTGGCGTATATTCATTGAACTGCATGCGTATCAAATCAGAAACGCTGAGTGTATCGGCATCAAGTTATCATATAAGCAAAATTGAGCTTATTCATTGCTATAAACAAGCCAAATCTTCGTCATGCACCGACAAGCTCACTCATCCTCAGCGAAAATAAGCTTAAGCTAAAGTCCAACGTGCATTTCTCCATGCTTGTTGTTGCTTTGAATCTAAAAAAGTCCAAGCGACAAAACGACTTTCTTTTTGCCCCTGCGTCATTTTAATGGTTTTCACATCTACTGCTCCGCTCTTACGCAACGCATTTAAAAGCACAGGCAATGTGGTTTTCTTAGAAACGAGTGTGCTAAACCAAAGGCATTGCTCAGCAAACTGTATGCTCTCTTGTACCATTTGGCAGACAAAGCGTTCTTCACCACCGTCACACCAGAGTTCATTTTTTTGACCCCCAAAGTTTAACACTACCTTTGTCCGATCAACCGGTTTGCCCAATTTTCTTAATTTTTGCGTTGCTGTGGCATTTGCTTCATCTTGCGAGGCATGAAATGGCGGGTTACACATCGTCAAATCAAAACGATCTGTGGGTTTAATCACACCGTTGAAAATATTGCTTGAGTTCTTCTGCAATCGAATCTGAATCCCTTTACGTAGATTTGGATTCGCCTCGACAATAAATTGAGCACTTTTAACGGATGCAGAATGAATGTCTGAGCCGACAAATTTCCAACCATAGCTACGATGACCAATGATTGGATAAATACAGTTCGCACCAACCCCAATATCTAAGACTTGAACTGCAGGTCCTGTTGGAATCTGACCTTGATGATTGGCACTCAACAAGTCAGCCAAATAGTGGATATAGTCGGCTCTACCCGGAATAGGCGGACAAAGAAAATCTTGAGGAATATCCCAATATTGAATGCCATAAAAATGTTTTAGCAATGCTTTATTGAGCATTTTCACAGCTTGGGGATCAGAAAAGTCTATAGAAAGATCGTTATATGGATTTAGGCGCACAAAAGGCGTAAGTTCCGGACAAGTCTTCATTAACTGAGGGAAATCGTAACGACTGCGATGCAGATTTCGTACATGTAATTCCGATTTTTGTTGCGGAAAAGTTTTCTTTGCTTGCGCCATGTGTATGCCAATCATCAACGGGAGAACAGAATCATCTGATGAGACAGGCTCAATACCTGTCAATAGATCGATATTGTACGTGAATTCAGTTCATCATGACGAGCCCAACCCAATCAAGCCATTAAAAAAGACATCCTCGGATGTCTTTTTTAATTCCTGCTTAAGATCGATTAAGCAGAAAGTTGACCATGCTCTTTCATTAAGGTAATAAACTGTTCTTCATTTAATACTGGCACGCCAAGCTTTTCTGCCTTATCCAGCTTCGAACCAGCTTTCTCACCGGCAACCACACATTTGGTTTTACTTGACACACTGCCACTCACACGTGCGCCTAAGGCTTGCAGCAATTGAGTTGCTTCATCACGCCCCATAGAGCTTAAAGTTCCAGTTACCACCCAGCTTTCACCATTCAAAGGCTGACGTGTTGGTGCAATTGGTGCATCCCAGTGAATACCTGCTGCCAATAATCGATCCAAAACTTCCAGATTATGCGGTGCCTGGAAGAAATCCAGAATCCATTCAGCCGTAATATCACCGACATCTGGAGTTTTCTTCAATGCTTCAAGATCAGCACGACGTAAAGCATCCAGCGTCTGGAAAGTTTTGGCCAGCATACGTGCCGTGGTCTCACCGACACCACGAATACCTAATGCATAAATGAAAGCAGCCAATGTCGTTTTCTTACTGTTCTCGATAGAATCAATCAAGTTCTGAACAGATTTCTCGCCCATTTTTTCAATCTGTAGCAGCTGATCACGATGTTCATGCAGGTGATAGATATCGGCCACATCTTTCAACAGATTCAAGTGCAATAAAGATTCTACCCAACGATCGCCCAAGCCTTCGATATCCATCGCCTTACGTGACACAAAGTGACGGATGGTTTCAATACGCTGTGCAGCACAATACAACTCACCTGAACAGCGTGCCAGTGCTTCACCTTCTGGCATCACTACAGGGGAATCACACACCGGACAGTTTTCTGGTAGATGTACTTCAACTGCCTCAACCGGACGGAATTCTGGCCAGACCTTTTCAACTTTAGGAATGACATCACCACTGCGGTATACGCTGACCGTATCCCCGATCCGCACATCCAGACGGTGAATTTCCCCAATGTTATGCAAGGTCACATTGGAAACTGTTACGCCACCAACTGCGACGGGATTCAAGCGTGCGACAGGAGTCAACGTCCCGGTACGACCCACCTGCCAGTCAATATTTTCAACTGTGGTGAGTGCTGCAACTGCAGGAAATTTATAAGCCGTTGCCCAGCGTGGTTCACGACTTAAAAAGCCCAATTGCTGTTGCTGTTTCAGGTCATTGACCTTGATCACCATGCCATCAATTTCAACACTGAGATTTGGACGTTCCTCAATGATCTGCTCATAGACTTGCTGTACGTCTTCGATGCTATCGCAGATGAAATGGCGTTCACCTACGGCGAAGCCAAAGTGCTGTAACCATTCCAGACTAGCTGACATCGTGGTCTGTCCATGATGCGGCACACATTGCGCAATACCATAGGCATAGAATGCGAGTGGCCGTGAAGAAGCAATATTTGGGTCCAGCTGACGTAAACTACCTGCGGCAGCATTACGTGGATTAGCAAAAGTCTTTTCGCCTTTGGCTAAATTCGCTGCATTCAGCTTCTCAAAACCGGATTTCGGCATCAAGACTTCACCACGCACTTCCAGCAGGTCAGGCACCTTGCAGTGACCTTCACATAATAATTTTGGCAGGTTGCGGATAGTCTTTACATTCTGGGTAATGTCTTCCCCAGTTTCACCATCACCACGGGTCACACCACGTACCAATACCCCATGTTCATACCACAAGGAAATCGCCAGACCGTCAAATTTCAGCTCAACATCATATTCAATTTTCTGGTTCGGCAAACGTTCTTCAATACGGCGGGCAAAGGCAAATAAATCTTCTTTATTAAATACGTTGCCTAAAGACAGCATCGGTACGGCATGCGTTACAGTCATGAATTTTGCTAAAGGCTGACCACCGACACGGTTAGTCGGTGTATCCGGCTGCACCAATGCTGGATATTGTTCTTCAAGGGCTTTGAGCTGATGAAAAAGCTGATCATATTCACTGTCCTCAATCATCGGCTGATCCATCACATAATAGGCATGATTATGTTTGGCAATCAGTTGAATCAGCTGGCGCATTTGCGCAACGACAGTGGTTTCCTGGGTCATAGTTTCACCATAAAAAAGGGCGGAAAACCCGCCCTGTATATTCTTCAGTTTTGGCTATTATAAAAATCGAAATGTCCGGTTTCAATACAGAAACTTAGACTTCTGCTGGCTGTCCCGCACGGTAATCGATGGCCTGATGACGCCAGAATTCACGCAGCTGTGGTGTAAACTCCTGCTGGTTTTGATCATAGACAATACCGTCTACTTCACGGGCAATCAGACGTGAAATACTGTCCATGGTATCAAAAGCATTTTGTACATCGCTGTGTGGCAGTGCCAGGAAGAATGCCAGACCTTTTACTTCTTCAGTTGACAAAGTTTCCAGATCAAAACCTTCCATACCCGTATCCGTGATCTGCAATACCGAGAATAGCAGTTTAGAACCATCTTCGCTGTAGCGATGGAAACAAGCCAGCTCACCATAGCGTAGGCCATATTTCAGCAGAACTTTTAGCGTTTTTTCACCAGACAATACACGGCCTTGTGGAATGACACTCAGCGAAATAATCATTTCTGCATTTGCCAATGCGCACTCATCATCCACGACTTTCTGTTCATGCAGATGCGCGTCGAGAATACTGCTTTCATCTTCAAAGTCTGAAATTTCAGCTTTTTCAATATTACTGTTCAGGCTAAATTCAGTAGGTTTGACTTCCTCTTTAGCAGCATTTTCAGCCTTAGCTTCCTCAGCAGATGATTCTTTTACTTCAGCTTTTGTAACTTCTACTTCAGCCTCTTGAACGATTGGCGTATCCAGCGGGCTTGCAGATTCTGCTACAGGCTTGGCTGTTTCCGTCAATGTCGGCTCTACTTTTGCTGTTTCTTTTGGTTCTGTTGCAGGTGCTGTGCTTTCAACAGTTTCCGCATTCAGGCTCGGTTCAACACGTTGCGCCTCTGCCTCCTGTGCTGACAGCTGGGCACGTACATGACGCGGAATAACCGGTGTCTGACTGTCCGGATCAATATGTAATTCCGAATCCAATGATGGTGCTGCATCAGCAGGTTTTTTCATGATCATTCGAATGCCCAAGAGCATAATCACGACTGCTACAACAATCCCGAGAATAGTAGTGATTTCCATTTTATGCCTCCGCAGCTAAGCCGTATTCTTTTGCCTGTTCCAAATTCACTGTAACCAGTTTTGATGTGCCCGGTTCAGGCATGGTCACACCCAAGAGGTCTGTTGCCATCATCATTGCAAGCTTATTATGTGTGATGTAAATAAATTGCACTTGTTCTGAAAGCTCTTTGACTAAATTACAAAAACGCCCCACGTTCGCATCGTCCAATGGTGCATCGACTTCATCGAGCACACAGAATGGCGCCGGATTGAGACGGAAAATCGCAAACACCAGAGCCAATGCTGTTAATGCTTTTTCGCCACCAGACAATAAAGCCAATGAACTGTTACGCTTACCCGGTGGTCGTGCCATCAGTTTTACACCTGATTGCCATCCGTCTTCAAGACTTAAGCTCGCTTCACCGCCATTAAATACTTTCGGGAACAGGTTTTGCAGTTCAGCATTGACCTGATCAAAAGTATGCATAAACAGCTTGCGCGTTTCCTGATCGATACTTTTCATGGCCGCCTGCAGCTGCTCGACGGTATTTTCCAGATCTTGAATCTGATGGCTCAGCTCATTATAGCGTTTTGAAACCTCTTCATATTCTTCAGAGGCTGCAAGATTCACCGCTCCGAGTTTGTCGAACTGCGATTGGGCTTTTTCCAGCTTGGCTTGATGTACTTTGACTTCGATATTAAGACCAGTAATGACTTCACTATTCAATTCTTTTAGCTGCTCAGAATAGTGTTGCAGATCAGATTTAGCTGCTTGCCAAGCCAAGCGTTTCTGTTCCAGTGCATTCCGCAGTATTTCATCCTGCTGCTGGAACTGATGGCGCTGTTCAGTGAGCTGCTGTTGTTTATTTTGTACCTGATTCAGCTCGACCTGCCATTCCGACCAGGTTTTTTGCAGTTTCGCTGTCAATTCCACCTGCTTGTTAAACTGGCTTTCCAGATGCGGCAGTTCTAACTGTACCGGATCAATAAATTTCTTGGCCTGTTCAATCTGTTGGAGAATTTGTTGATACTGCTCTTTCAGGAATACTCGGTCTTTTTGTAGCAATTCGACTTGCTGTTTGGACTGAACCGATTGACGACGGGTAATTTCCAGTTCCTGCTGAGCATTGTGGGTTTGCTGCTGGCAATCTTCCAGTTGCGTAGTCAGTTCATCCAGCTGGAATTGCAAGGTCTTATAATTCGGTAAAGCCTGTTCCAGTTTTAGGTTTAATGCATGCAGATCAATTTCCAGATCATCTTTTTGCATTGCATCTTCTTCAAGCTGTTCATCCAGCTGGTGTAACTGGTTCTGCAACTGCTGTTTCTGCACAGCAAAAGCCTGAGCGGCGCTTTGCACTTTGGTAATATTTAAGTCCAACTGTCGCAGCTGCTTCTGTGCCTGTTGCTGTTGACTGGTGATTTGCTGTAGCTGAATTTGCAGCGCTGTGAGCTGTTCTTTTGCTTCAGCCAGATGCTGTTCAGCCTGGCGGGATTGCTCTTCCAGCTTAGCTAGTTGTAGTTCAATTTCATCCAGACGAATCCGGTGGCTCAGTGCGCCTTGACCTGCCTGGCTGGCTTCATCAAACTCTAGTCCAATGACCCAATCTGGACCGACATGGTAAGCATCTAAACTAAGGATGGATTGACCCAACTGCAATTGGTCTTGTAGTTGGAGCGCTTGCTGCAGGGTTTCCACTACGGCGACCTGCTGCCATAAAGAATAGTGTGGCTCTTCAATCCAGTCCGCCAGCGATTGAACATTTACTAGCTGGATTTTAGCAGGCGATTGCTGTGCTTTCAGTTGACGTGCTGTATTTTCCAGAAAATGATCTGAATCTGAAAGTACCTGAGCAGACAGCCATTTTGCCAGAAATTTCTCGATCAGGCTGGCATGGGCTTTGCCCTGCTCATTCAGTTTTAGCACATGCATCAGTTGCACGGCATCCGCTTTAGCTGCCGGATTAGCTTTCGTCAGAAGTTGGGAAAGGTTTTTCTTTTCTGCATTCAATACTTGCAATTCAGATTTCAAATGCATCTGTCGTTGCTGTTGTTCGCTATGTGCCTGTTTAACCTGTTCCAGCTGCTGGCTCAGTTCAGCATGATGGCTTTCTAGGCAAACCAGCTGTTGTTCAGTATCAGCTTTCTCCTGCTGATACTGTTCCAGCTCATCTTGCTGTGCTTGATTCTGAATCTGAGCTGACTGTTGCTGCAAGGTTTCTTTTTGCTGCTCGATACGAACGATATTTTTAGCTAGTTGCTCGCTTTGTGCCAGCATCTGCATCTTGCGCTGCTGTTGCTGTTCGACTTGAGTTTTAATCTGGGCAAATTGGGTCGCGACTGAAGCCTGTTGAGATTTCAGTTCCTGCAAACCTTGTTGCTGATTCTGATTTAAGCCTTCTTGTTGCTGCAACTGTGTGGTTTGATCTTCTAGTTGCTCTTGTAGGGTATCCAGTTGCAATTCAATCAACTGTAAACGTTCTTTGGTTTGAGCTTTCTGTTGTTCTAGTTGTACCAGACTGGTTGAGTTTTGCTCCAGCAGAGACTGTTTCTGCTTCAGGTTTATTTCCAGTTCAGCCAGCTTTTTCTCAGCCTGTTGCCATTCATTTTGTAATGGGGTGGACTGCCGGATCAAACGCTGGAACAGCTCACTGGTTGTCCCCAGATCGTGCTCAACCGTGGTCAGTTCAGAACGTACTAACTTGAAGCTGTCGCCTAGTGTGTTCATCTCAACGGTATATTCTTCCTGCAAGCGCTGGCTTTGCTCGCACTGGAAGGACAGGATTTCAACTTTCAGGGTACGGATCTGCCCTTCGAGTTCTTTATATTGAATTGCAGTTTCGGACTGGCGTTTTAAGGTTTTGAGTTGGGACTTGAGTTCGGAAGCAATATCTTCTAAGCGAGACAGATTCTGGGTGGTATGTTCCAGATGCTGCATGGTTTCGCGACGGCGGGCCTGATAGCGCGATACGCCCGCTGCCTCCTCGATATAAACCCGCATTTCTTCAGGCTTGGCATCGACCAGACGGTTAATCATGCCCTGTTCAATAATGGCGTAGGAACGTGGTCCCAGACCGGTACCCAGGAAAATATCAGTGATGTCACGACGGCGGCATTTGGTACCATTCAGGAAATATTCAGACTTGCCATCCCGGTTGACCTGACGGCGTACGGCCAGCTCATTATAGGCATTATACGCACCGCCAAGTTTTCCATAGGTATTTTCAAAGCGTAGTTCTACACTCGCCACACCCACCGGTTTACGCTTCGCAGTTCCGGTAAAAATGACGTCCTGCATGCTGCCGCCACGTAACTGGCGCGCACTCGATTCCCCCATCACCCAGCGAATTGCATCAATGACGTTGGACTTGCCACAACCATTGGGCCCCACAACGGCAGTCCGGTTATCTTTAAAGTGTAAAGTTGTACTATCGGCAAAAGATTTGAAGCCTGAAAGTTTTAAACTGCTTAAACGCATAATGTCCTGATTTAACGGCGCGAGCGTCTCGCCCACGCAAGTTCAATTTGTTTCATCCGTGTTAGTGATTCCAACACAAGGTTGCGCAAGTGTCGACAAAAATCTTCCATAAATAAAGTGGCCTGATGTGATTTTCGGCTCAGAATTGCATCAGTTACCAGCTTAAACAGATCAAAAGATTCCTGTAGCTCGCGCTTGGAAATATTCAGGGTTAAAAAGTAACTGCGTCGCAGTGAAGGCAGTAGCTCATGGTAGTAACGCATCAGATAGGGATTACCAACCATGTCCTGCTGCTGCGCCAGCCCCTGAAAGATCAAATCATAAAACTTTTCGGTGTGACCTTGGCGGGTTTCCGCTTCTAGTTGTTCTAATAATAGCTGAACACGCTCTGCCTCATGCGGGCGCCAGGTTTCAGCCATACGCTGCACGATCTGACCTAGCAGAAGACAGCACATTTCAAACAGGGCACGAACTTGCAGTGCAGACATTTCTGAGACAATGGCACCGCGACGCGGATAGATTTCGATGAGCTGGGTGCGTTCCAGCAATAATAATGCTTCACGTACAGAACCACGACTGACATCAAGTTCTGATGCAATTCTCAGTTCCTGGATCCGCTCACCTTCCACAAGCTCACCACGAATAATCTGTTCACTGATATGCCTGGCGATCTGCTCAGACAAGCTGTTTGCTTTTTCCTCGTGCATGGCCATCCTGTCTTTATTTTTATTGATGCAGTTCTTGTCATGCTGAATGACTTTTCATTTATTTAACCTATTTTATTGAAGGAATGCTTTGACATTGTCAGACAATATTCTGTCTATGCAGCCAACCAGCCTCTATATAAACCAGCTTAGCGGTTGTTTATTCTGTTTTTTTATTCTCTTTATCAGCATAAATATATTGATCAAATAAAAAAAGAGAGTACTTAAACTCTCTTTTCTGAAATCTGCATTAAATAAATTACCTTACAGAAAGGCACTGACACCCTGATAAATAAAATAGCTACCGACAACGCTTAATAAAGCCGCAAAACATTTCTTCAACATGACTGGTGACAATAGATGTGCCACTTTTGCCCCCACTTTGGCAGTAAAGAAACTCATGATACTGATACCGATAAATGCATAAATATGAATATAGCCAATGGTATTCGGTACCGTAACATCCGACTGCTTACCAAACCACATAAATCCGAGTGCGCCAGCAATCGCTATGGGGAGTCCACATGCAGCTGAAGTCGCTACGGCTTTTTGCATCACTACGCCACAACGGCTTAAAAATGGTACCGTCAGACTGCCGCCGCCAATTCCAAAGATTGCAGAGGCAATACCGATCCCCGCCCCAACCGCCATTTGTTTTGGTGTAGAAGGTAGTGTGCTTGCCGGATCAATCTTGATATTGGCACGGCTAAACATTCGCAAAGCTACCCATACTGCAAAGAAACCGATCAAAAGCTGCAGGCCTTGACCCGGTAAATAGTCTGCAATGCCTGCACCGAGAAACGATCCAATGACCAAACCAGGTGCCAGATTACGGAAAACAGGCCAAAGTACTGCACCTTTGAGATGATGTGCCATGACCGAACTGATTGAGGTCACAATAATCGTCGCCAAAGAGGTTCCCACCGCCATGTGCATGATGACACTTGGATCGTACTGGAGCTGGGTAAATACAATGTACAGAATTGGCACAATAATCAGGCCACCACCCACTCCAAACAGGCCTGCGGTGAAACCAGCAATTGCACCAATCAACAAATATATGATTAACTCCATAACGATATTTACCACGTTTAAATTCAGATGGATGTAGAAACTCGCGAACTGCAGCAACTGCTTAAAGATGCAGGACAACTGCCTGAAGTCCTATTGCTGAAACCCGTCACCACTTCGACCAATGATGATGTCCGGGATCTCGCTCAAAAAGGCATTCGACAGGTATTGGTCAGCAGTCGTGCCCAAACTCAGGGCCGAGGCCAGCGTCAACGCCAATGGATTTCTCCGGAAGGCAATATCTATTTAAGCACATTGCTGAATACAGAGATACTGATTGATGGTCGTCTCGCGCTTGAAGTTGCACTCAATATTCTGCAAATGCCTGGTTTGCAAAAGCTTGATCTGCAAGTGAAATGGCCAAATGATTTATATAGTCAGAATGCCAAATGGGGCGGCATTCTGGTAGAGCCGATCTCTACCCATCAGGCAGTGGTCGGTGTGGGAATTAACCTGGCCCCGATTGAAGCAGAACAATTGGATCAGCCGATCACTTCCCTTTCTGAACTGGGCCTGGCTACAGTGACACGCAACCAGCTGATTGCTGAACTCTATCAGGCCATTCAACAGGCAGGTCAATGGTTTAATCATGGCAGCCATAATCTGGCAGCACGCTTTAACCATCATGCAGCTTTCATTCAACAACAGGTGGAATTGACTGACCTACAAGGACAATATGCAGGCATCTTTGTAGGCATTCAGGAAGATGGCGCGGTGCAGATTGAGACTGAATCTGGTATTCAGACCTTTTATCAAGGGCAATTACGTTTAAAGACTGGTAGCTAAGGCAAGATCAATGAAAAAATTATGGCTGGATATTGGCAATACACGTCTTAAATACTGGATCACGGAACAAGACCGTATCATTGAACATGCGGCTGAAATGCATCTACAGTCTCCGGCGGATTTACTGCTGGGTCTGATTCAACACTTTATGGGATCTGGCCTGCATCAGGTGGGAATCTCTTCTGTGCTAGATAAGCAAAATAATGACCGTATCCTGAAAATTCTAAAACGCCTGAATATTCCAGTGATCTTTGCCAAAGTTCATGCTGAATATGCAGGCCTGATCTGTGGTTATGATGATCCGGCTCAACTCGGAATTGACCGTTGGTTACAGGTGTTGGCAGTTGCAACATCGAATACACAAAACTATTGCGTCATTAGCTGTGGTACCGCTCTCACCATTGACTTGGCTCAAGGGCAAAAACATCTGGGGGGTTTTATCCTGCCAAACTTACATCTACAGCGAGATGCCCTGATTCAGAATACCAAAGGCATTAAAATTCCAGATGCTGCGTTTGAAGAGCTGAGCCCGGGACGCAATACCATTGATGCCGTACATCACGGTATTCTGCTCGGGCTACTCAGCACCATTGAAAAGGTGTTGAGTGACTTTCCTGCCCAGCTGATTCTTACAGGTGGTGATGCGCCACTGTTTGCACAGCATTTACAATCCTTCCAGCCCGTGATTGAACCCGACCTGTTACTTAAAGGCCTGCAGCATTTTGCAGCTCATTTAGACCATACAGCCGCTGGATGACTTCCAGTAGCTGTGGGAAATCTGCATAGCCATCAGTTTTTTCAAAATGTCCGGCCTGCAAGACTTCAAAAATCTGAGTATTGAGAAGTCGATGGGCCAGACTTAAAGACATGGCAGTGGGTACATGTGGATCATTGTTAGAAATGTACATAACCCCGTATTTATAACTTTTGGAAAGTGTTTTGAAATCCAGTTTTACGCTGCGTACCAGATCATTCAGTTCTGACCACATCACCAGCGGCTGATCAAAACCCGCCACCATCACTACTCCCCGAATAGCTTTATGGTGAGTCAGATAGTGCTGTTCTACGAATTTCAACACACTCAGGCAGCTCAACCCGTGTGCTACCAGAATGGTATTGGCATCCATTTTCGGGATCTGCACTGCCAGACTTTGTTGCCAATCTTGCATTTTCGGTTCTAATGGATTGGCTAACATGATGCGCTTAGCATCAATACCAAGTTTCTTGACCTGTCGACTTAACCACGGATACCAATGGTCATTAGAGGTCGACTGATAGTCATGAATGATATAAACGTTTCCTGATTTATTTGTCATAGCTGTATACTTATACTAATTGTTAAAATAATGATGCTACCGGCTCATTGTTTTAACATGTTTTACAAAGCTTTCAAGCAAATTTCCAGACCACTAGCACCCATTTTGTAAAGTTTAATCTTTCAGCCTCGAAACGCTTATTGGCGTATAAGATTTGGTTCAATACTTTGCCAGACTTCAGGCAGTTCAGTGCAGCCTTGCGAGTCAATAAAATGACCAAAATGCTGCGCCTTAATCACTTGTGCATCCAGACTTTCTGCCTGCTCCAGACTAAATTTTGGTGCTACCCGATCATCACCTTCAGAGTAGATGACCACTCGTTCCTGAATCTGCTGCTTCAATAAATCAAGGTCAATTTGGGCAGCATCAATAAATGGATTAACCTCTTCCAGACGTCCGAGTCGATCATTAAAACCTGCAATGAGTACGAGTTGCTTGATTTTCTGCTGTTTTAATTTATGAGATAAATAATGCAAAGCCGCAATAGTGCCTAAGCTGTGAGCGATAAAGATACTGTTCTCATCAATGCCCTCAATCTGCTCCTGCATCTGCTTTTGCCAGGTTTCCAGTCGAGGTGTGGTAGAAGGATCAAGTCGTAAAACTTTTAGGCTTACATGTTCCTCCTTGGCTTTTTGCTGAATCCAGGGATACCAGTTTTCATCTGGACCAGCCGTATAGCCGTGTACCACAATCACTTGCGTCATTTCATTACTCCTGTGTTTGCATTTTTTAAAGAGTCTGCCTCAGCTAACGACAGGATTGGGTAAGTAAATGTATGCTTTGATTAAACTGTATATCTTAAAAAGCAAAAAAGGCGCATGAAGCGCCTTTTTTTAAACAAAGAACTTATTTCTTGTCGTTGCCGCCGAACAGTGGGCCCATACCACCACCGCCGCCAAACTGTTTCTGCAAGCCGCCGAGTGACTTCATCATTTTTGCCATACCTGATGGATTAGCAAATTTTTTCATCATTTTAGCCATCTGGGCATGCTGCTTGATCAGTTTATTCACTTCAGCAACATCCATACCACAGCCTGCTGCAATACGCTTCTTACGGCTTGGGTTCATCAAGTCAGGGTTACGACGCTCTTTAACAGTCATAGACTGGATGATCGCTTCCATTTTCTTGATTTGTTTTTCAGGGTTGGCTTGAGCAATTGCATCCTGAAGGCCAGCACTGCTCATTCCTGGAAGTTTATCCAGAAAGCCCATCATGCCACCCATCTTGTTCATTTGCTCAAACTGCATCAGCATATCTTCAAAGTTGAAGCTGCCGCCTTTTTGCAGTTTTTTCGCCATTTTCTCGGCTTTTTCTTTGTCGATTTTGCGTTCAACTTCTTCGACCAGAGAAAGCACGTCACCCATGCCAAGAATACGCTGTGCCACACGTTCCGGATGGAATGGCTCAAGCGCATCCAGCTTTTCACCCATCCCCAGGAACTTGATTGGCTTGCCGGTAATGGCACGAACAGAAAGTGCTGCACCACCACGAGCATCACCATCAGTCTTGGTCAGGATTACACCCGTCAAAGGTAGAGCATCGTTGAAGGCTTTTGCAGTATTTGCCGCATCCTGACCAGTCATGGCATCGACCACGAACAGGGTTTCAGTTGGGCTAATCGCAGCGTGCAACTCTTTGATCTCATCCATCATGTCATCATCGACATGCAGACGGCCTGCGGTATCGACAATCAGGACATCAGCAAACTGGATTTTTGCCTGTTCGATAGCACGGTTGGCAATATCAATTGGACGTTCATTGGCATTCGATTCAAAGAAAATCGCACCGACTTCACCCGCAACCGTTTGTAGCTGCTTGATTGCTGCTGGACGGTATACGTCGGCAGACACCATCGCGACTTTTTTCTTTTGACGTTCTTGTAAGAAACGTGCAAGTTTTGCAGCAGTCGTGGTTTTACCCGCACCCTGCAAACCAGCCAGTAGCACAACCACAGGTGGTTTTGCTGCCAGGTCGAGGCTCTCGTTCGCCGCGCCCATCATCTTGGTTAGTTCGTCATAGACAATCTTGACGAAGGCCTGGCCTGGAGATAACTGAGTCATCACTTCCTGGCCCAATGCTTCTTCCTTAACTTTCGCGATAAATTCACGAGTTACAGGTAACGCAACGTCGGCTTCAAGAAGTGCCATACGTACTTCACGTAACGTATCTTTAATATTGTCTTCGGTTAGCTGCCCTGAGCCAGTAACATTTCTTAAACTCTGCGTGAGTCGTTCTGTTAAGGTATCAAACATTGCAAAATCCGCTTAAAATAGCCGTGAGCAAAAAATTGTTTCTTAAAATAGAAAATTTATGCATAGAATGCTATAGGATACTGTAGTTCGCATCGAATTTATATAAATGAATATTCATCACCCTTAAAAAGGTTAGACATGGTTAGCCTCCCTCTGGTTTATACAATTTTGGCATTAGTCGCCTATACCGCATCTTTCTGGTATTTGTTTGTTCATTTAATGTCGAAACGTATTCCAAATCAGTGGTTTGTCGGTATCACGGCTGCTCTTGGTCTGGTGTTACATGGCATGGTTCTTTATGGTGACATGCACACCCCGATGGGGATAAATTACGATGTCTTTGTTCTGGTTTCGTTTACTTCAGGACTAATGCTTTTACTGAGTCTGGCTTATAGTACCTATCGCCCTATTCTGCCATTGAATCTGATTGGTATTCCGGTTGCAGCGACTGGCCTGATTTTAGGCTTTGCTTTTACCCCACAAGCCAAAATCATTGTGCAGAACTCGCTTGGTCTTGATATTCATATCATCCTGTCATTATCTGCCTATGCGGTACTGCTGATGGCCACCATTCAGGCGGTGATTCTGCGTTTTCAGGACCGTGAACTCAAGAAAAAACAGAAACGTCGGGTCTGGGTCAATCTGCTACCATCGTATCAGGATATGGAGTCATTGCTGTTTGATATGCTGATGACCGGTTTTGTCTTACTGACCATTGCCTTAGGTTTCGGCTTCTTTACCATTGATGATTTCTTCGCCCAACACCTCGCACATAAAACAGCATTTAGTATTATTTCCTGGCTGGTCTATGGCGCTTTACTGATTGGTCACTGGAAATTTGGCTGGCGTGGACAAAAGGCTGTTCGTTTTACTTTAATCGGTTTTGGTTTGCTGGCTGTAGGTTTTATCGGTTCCAAGTTTGTGCTGGAAATGTTGTTGAATAAGTAAGTTTAAGATTTTTTTTAAAATTAATATTTTCATAAGCCCAACTACTGGGCTTTTTATTTGCCAAAACTTAATCTGGATTTACTCTGCCTACCCGTACCGACAGGGGCCAGCGGATGACTCTGGGCAATTCCGGATCTTCCCATTCGGATAACATGGTATCTGCCAGTATATTGAGTGGATTATGTCCTAAAGCTTTGGTGGCTGCTTTAACAGCTGACCATGTACTCATATAACCAATCAGCTGGTAAAAGTTCCATTCAACTTGCAGCACAGGGGGCGAAATTGAAATTTCTTCAAATGGGAATATCAGATTCTGATAACCTTCATCTACATGATGACGTTCTGGCGGCCAGTATGAAGCAAGTGTCACTTCATAAAAATGCCTGAAATAATGATTCAAATGCTCCTCATCAACATTAAAAACACCATAAGTAATCAAAGCCAGAATGGCATTTGGTTTCGCAATACGTTGTACTTCTGCATAAAACTTGTCCAGGTCCAGCCAATGTGCAGCTTGCGCTACCGAAATCAGATCAACACTCTGGTCAGCCAGAGGAATATTTTCTGCTGCAGCTTGAAGATACTGTATTTTTGGATGAGACTTGGCTTGGGCAAGCTGTTCAGCACTGCCATCAATTGCAATCACTTGATCGAAGTAATTTGCCAAGACCTCTGAAAACTGCCCTGAACCACAACCAACGTCTAGAGCCAGTTGTATATCAGGTGACAGCTCTGACAATATCTTGCCCAACATGTCTGGATAATGTGGGCGAAACAAGGCGTAGTCCTGTGACTGCTTGGAGAAATAATCCTTGAAATGAGGCTGTTCCATACTGCTATCCTGAAGATTTATTGTTCTTTTCAATATAGCCATCAATATTTAAAACTCTATTATTTTATTGTGCTGAAGACAGCTCCTCTGTTGATCTGTACTAAATTCATTTTTACGCTTCCTTCCTTTATAAGCATGAAATTTAAACTGCCTGGACATTCAGGCGAAAAAGCCGTATAACACCGTTTTTCAAATTCACAGGTGAACACGTTGAAACTTGTTCTTGCACCCATGGAAGGCTTAACGGACCCGATTATGCGCGATGTACTGACATCCGTCGGAAGCTTTGACTGGTGTGTGACCGAGTTTATTCGTGTCACAGATTCGCTGTTGCCGGACCATGTTTACCATAATTATTGCCCTGAACTCCTAAATGAAGGTAAAACTGCAGCCGGTACACCGGTACATGTACAGTTCTTGGGGAATAATCCGGAAATGCTGGCAGCCAATGCAGTCAAAGTTGCTGCTATGGGTGCACCCGCAATTGATATGAATTTTGGCTGTCCGGCTAAAACCGTCAACCGTCATCGTGGTGGTTCAGTACTGCTGGATGAACCTGAAGTCGTGTATGAGCTGGTGAAAGCTGTGCGTGATGCGGTTCCTGCACATATTCCGGTATCCGCAAAAATGCGGCTTGGCTATATGGACCGTAACTTTATGCTGGAAAATGCCCATGCCATTGAAGATGCTGGTGCTGCCTGGGTAACAGTGCAT
Organism: Acinetobacter sp. UBA3461; assembly: GCF_002381195.1. Lineage (NCBI taxonomy): Bacteria > Pseudomonadati > Pseudomonadota > Gammaproteobacteria > Moraxellales > Moraxellaceae > Acinetobacter > Acinetobacter sp. UBA3461. Next base: position 39,754 of record NZ_DFRO01000005.1, read on the forward strand.
GCGCGGACTAAAGCGGATGGCTATACCCCACCTGCATTCTGGGACCAGCTACAACCGATCCGTGAAGCCTTAAAAATTAATGTCATTGCCAATGGTGAAATCTGGACAAATGCCGATGCCAAGCAATGTCAGCTAGAATCTGGTTGTGAAGATCTGATGATTGGACGCGGTGCAGTAACGACGCCTGATCTGACTCAATGTATCCGTAAAAATAGTGATGATCCACTCATTAGCTGGAACGAACTGCTTGGTCTGCAAATTCGTTTTCTGAATGGTTCCTATAAAAAAGAAATGAATATGGTCGGTCGTTATAAGCAGTGGCTCGGCATGATGTCCAAGCATTATCCTGAAGCGAAGTCGCTGTGGGATGAAGTAAAACGGGTAAAACCGCTGGAAGAAATTACCGAAAAGCTCAGATATGCTCAGCATTCCGCTAAAAATCCCTGAACTTTTCAGGGATTTTTTATTTAACTTGCTTACGCTGCTTTAAGCCCTCTATATGTTGACGATTGGTCTGTCTGGATTTCTCCAGCATAGCCTTCTCCAGATGCAGCTGAATCCGATTGAGTTTGGTTTCAGAAATTACCGGCTCCTGAAAGCTTTTCACGTAATCCGTCCAGATGGCATTACGAAAAACATTTGCTGGCATCGCGGTCTTAAACTCAGCTTCTGGCATAAACACCACCAGTGAATGGATATGTTCTGGACTTAAAACGTCTGTCAGAACCTGTTCCAGCACTTTGACGTGTTTATAGTTCTGATGCAGCGGATTCTGGAATTTATAACTCTGTTTATAAAGTTTTTGAGTCCACATTTTTTGACGTTCACCACCAAAAATCCAGCCTTTATAGTTCTTGGTTTCAATCACAAATAGCCCAAATGGACTTAACAGTAAATGATCAATCTGGGTAGTAGCCCCTCGCCCATCCTCAAAGGTCAGGTCATTCATCAAGATATAATGCGGCTGTTTAAGATAGCGTTTAGCATGCACAACAACGGTAAACTCACCGAATTTCCCTTTGAGATATGGTTTAAATAGCTTGAATAAAGCTGCTAAGGAAAATAAAAGAAACAGCCACCAGAAATTTTCAATCACTGGAGCAAAAAATGGATTCATTTTGTTTGGTCAGATTTTTATTAGGATAGAATATATCTTACTTATTTTGTTCAATATTTAACAGGATTTCCTTGCGGTCCAGTCCACCTGCAAAACCCACCAAAGCGCCATTGGCACCAATCACACGATGGCATGGAGCAATAATCGAAATCGGATTGCGACCGTTGGCAGCCCCCACGGCACGAACCGCTTTCGGATTGCCAATTTCCAGGGCAATATCACGATAGGTTCGAGTTTCTCCATAAGGAATATTCAGCAAGGCCTGCCAGACACTTTTCTGAAATGGTGTACCAGCAAAATCGAGTGGTATATCAAAACAGTTACGCTGACCAGCAAAATATTGTTCCAACTGTACTTTAGTCGCAACCAGAACAGGATGCTCAGGATCTTCCACTAAAGTTGCCAGCTTTACCCGGTTCGGCGTTTCACAATCCCAGAGCACCGCAACCAGTGCCTCAGCGCTGGCAACCAATTGCAATTGCCCCACAGGTGAATCCATATAGATATAGCTTAAGTTCATGTCTTCACCCTGTTGGATTGCCATAGAAAGATTATTTTAACGCAATGATCAATATAAGGCTGATATAAATAAATACTGAAACATTTACATTAGGGTACACCCTATAAACTTTAAGAAGATGAGAGTTTCATCAAAACCAGACCGGAAATAATCAAGACAGCTGCTAGCATGCGCATGGCAGTCGCAGGTTCTCCCAAAATAAAAATCCCAATCAGGAAAGAACCAACTGCACCAATTCCGGTCCAGATGGTATAGGCGGTGCCTAAAGGTAGCGTACGCATAGCGTAAGCCAGCAGTGCAAAACTTAGAAACATGAAAAAGATAGTAATAATGCTGGGGGTCAGTTTGCTGAAGCCTTCCGATAGCTTCATTGAGTAGGCCCACACTACCTCAAAAAGACCTGCCAGTATGAGTAAAAACCAGGCCATATGCCCTCCTTCATGAATTAAGAAATCAGGCCGTCCTGACGATTTTTCCTGAGTAAAAGCAATATTTTACATCAAGGGAGGTCGTTCCTCCTAAAACTGTGAGATTGTATAAAATTACTTGCAAAAATATAGTGTAGATTACAAAAATTGACCGTATGAGATGTAACTTAACTCAGCTTAACTTAAGCACCCAAGACACCTCTTGAAAAAATCGCTACTTTAGACACATAGTTGAGAATAAAACAGAGTTCTCAGTCACTTTAAAAATGACAACAAAGTGCTCAGCACTGCTCCAAAACAAGAAGTTTATCCACATCAAATAATTAAGTTATGCACATGAATTAAATTTAAAATTGTTCGGAGAAGTTACACAATGAAACACGAATTTAAAATAAGTTGATCACTTTTTATAAAGCTTGATTTGTAAGCATAGGTGAATAAAACACCAGAATTTGTAAGTCTTTCAAAATAGAAAAAGAACCCAAATTGAGTTCTTTTTATACATATTTTGTATAATGCTTAAACAACCAAGCTACAATTGATTACAATTTATGCTGGATATCCATAGGGTTACCCACATAGATATCCATATACTTATCCATAAAGTTATCCACAACTTGCTGTGAATAACATAAAATTCCGATCAGACAGTGACTTGTCCTACTTTCGCCAGTTCTGCACGCATTTCATCAATCACAGCTTTATAATCCGGTTTACCGAAGATCGCTGAACCTGCCACAAACATATCCGCACCTGCTTCTGCAATTTCGCGGATATTGGCTGGTCCTACACCACCATCTACTTCTAGACGGATATCACGACCAGAAGCATCAATGATCTTGCGTGCCTGACGTAATTTATCCAAAGTCATCGGAATGAATTTCTGACCACCAAAGCCCGGGTTTACACTCATCAACAGGATCTGATCCACTTTATCCAGTACATAATCAAGGTAATGCAAAGGTGTTGCCGGATTAAATACCAGACCTGCCTGAGCACCGCCAGATTTAATCAGCTGCAAAGAACGGTCAACGTGATCAGAAGCTTCCGGATGAAAAGTAATAATGTCCGCACCGGCTTCAAGGAAATCACCAATCATGCGATCGACCGGTTTGACCATCAGATGCACATCAATCGGCGCCTTAATACCATATTTTTTCAATGCCTTACACACACCTGCCCCAAAAGTCAGGTTTGGCACATAGTGGTTGTCCATGACATCAAAATGAACAACATCAGCACCTGCTGCCAGTACATTTTCAACTTCTTCACCTAAGCGGGCAAAGTCAGCAGACAAAATAGAAGGTGCAATTAAATACGGCTTGGACATGAAAGAACCTGGCTGAATATGAGATGAATACCGCATTATAACAAATTGTATTTGCGCCTGCGTCTGTTCGCCTGAATAATCGCATCCGTTTAACAAATTGTTATAGGACAAGACTTGCCGGTTATGGATGCTCCCGCCTATGATGAATACCTCTCAACAAGATCATTCAAACTATGCAAGAAAGTTATACTGATATTCCGACCTTACAAGCTCAACGTATTGCCTTACGGTTAATGAAACATTGGCAACACAAATTTGAAGTGGCCTCGACTGAACAGAATATTCAAATTCACATGCCAAATGCGACGGTGGAAATGATACCTATGGATCAGCATTTACGGGTACAGATTCGGGTACAGCAGGAAGATGTCGACCTGCCGCGACTACAGCAGGTGGTCATTGAGCATCTCGAACGGATGGGTCAGGAGCCTTTACAGGCAGAATGGCAAATTCAGCAACTCTAAGCCTCAGGGCTGTCGTAGTGTATGTTCTGCCTCAAATGCTTTTACCGCCTTAATCCGCTCTTGTGTTGCAGGATGGCTACTAAAGAAATCCCATACTGAGCTTTCGGCCTCCTTATCTTCCCCACTGTCTTTAGCCAGGCGTTCCAGAAAGTTGGCAAAATGAATGGTGGGAATATGCTGGGCCTGCATCGCATTTAAAGCATAGTCATCTGCTTCAGCCTCAAAATTACGCGAATAGCTGGCACCGACTATTGCCACCGGTAAATTGGTCAGCAAGTCTGAACCATCACCGGTAATCATGATTAAAATTACGCTAAACCCTAAACTGGAAAGTGCCTGTTGCAGGCTATGCCGCTGCACCAGATGGCCCTGTTCATGCGCCAACACCCCCATAATTTCCCGATCATCCTGAGCCAGTGCGACCAGTTCATCAGTCAGGATAATGGTATTATTTGGAATCGCCAGTGCATTGGCACCGATTGCTCCACCTTGACGGAACACCACTTTCGCCGGCTGATCTCCTGCAACCAGTTGTTGATATTGCGCTACTATCGCCTGCTGACGTGCCTTAGGCAGTTTAGTGTCTTCAGTCATCTTAAAGACATAGCTTTCTGCTTCATCACCCATACGCGTCAAAGTGTTGGCAGGCAGATGATGAGCCACATGATAGGAAGCTGCTGGAATGCCCCATTTAATTGTCGCAAAACCCAGTGCCAGTACAAATACCACACTAAACAGAATCAAAGCCGGAGTGCGTTCCAGCTTCCAGATCGAGTGCTGTAATCCCTTACGCTGCAAATTAAACCATTCTGGCAGCTCAGAAGAAAACTCCAGGCGGGCATCATCTTTGAGTTCAACCACTGGCTGAATTTTTCCAAGTGCTCCAATCAGCTGCATGTCTGCATACAGATAACGCCGCTGCTGTGCATAAGCTTCGCCGTAACGAATCAGTACCGACTGATCATCAATCCGGGACACCTGCGCCGGTTGCGGTTTTGAGACAATGCCATCATAGAAAATGACGTCAGTGACCTGAGCAGACATACTTTTCTCCTGTTATAACGACACATCAATATCGAAGATGTCACTGATCTCTTCTGCCAGCGCACTGTGATCCTGCTGTGCTCTGTTCATCATCATGTCCGGATCATTACGTAAATTCAGGGTTAATGATTCCACCTGATAACGATATAGACGAATCGCTGCCCATGGTGTAAGCAAACCTAAACTCAGAATACGTGCAATCCAGTTAGTCACCAGAATCCAGGTATAGTGCCATTGAGTACACTCGGTCTTGAACTGGCTACGACTGATAGAGGTATTGTTCCAAGTGGTAATAAAAATCCGGGCCTGCATCAGGGGAAAAATGATGAAAAAACCAAAGAGATAAATCGCCACAATCCAGCCGATTAGCGAGCTTAAAACTCCAGGATTGCCAAGATTGGCAAAACTGGAACCTATGCCAAAGATCATCACCGCAACCAGAAAACCCATGAAAATAAACAGCGGGACATACATGGCCTTCATGTAATCGCCCCATGTGGCATTCAGCTTGAATTTCAACTGGCCTGCATAGAGATGATCAAAGCAATAACGTTTATATAGCCAGACCAATACCGGGAAAAAGATCCCTAGGGTCAGGATATAAATCAGAATGGCTTTGATAAAGGTCCAGTAAGCTTCCTTATTGGTGCCGCCAAAATAAAACCGGGCATTGCCAAATTTACTGTTGCGGGCATTAAATCGTAGTGTCGCCCGAATCAGCCAGGGCACTGCCAGATAAAGAATCAGCAACCCGACCAGTGTCGCTGTAGTAGACAGGTTTGAAGCAATCGAAATCGCAAAATATAGTCCCAGCGCAATCAGACGCCCCATCAAAATTTTGACTGGTACCCCAGTAAAGTCGAAACGGCGTTGTACAAATTCAGTATTACCATAAAAATAACGCAGACGGCGTACCTTGGCCCAAGGTGAATACAATCCTAAAGTGACGATTGTCAGCAGGATATTCACAATCCAGATACCGAAATATTCACTGGCAGTCCCATGAAAACGAAAATGCTGTAATCCGCCTACCCGTACAGGTCTTACTTCCGGCGTGGCTGGAATATCAGGTGGAAATGGTGGAATAACTGGAGGAATTGTAGATGCGTCTATATCACTGGTATTTTGCATAAACTGCCTTGTTTTTATTATATAAATCTTTGCAAGCATAGCGCATGATCAGACATGGATGCCATGTATATTTGCATTCATGCCATGAGTCATTTGCTTTGGGTTATAGCTAAAAATCAGTTTTCGAGCTGTACCGCATGGAACTGTAGATGGTCATCAACAAAGCTTTGGATAAAGTAATAACCGTGATCATAGCCCTGATGTTCACGCAAGGTGAGCTTTTGTCCCACGGCATCACAAGCTTGCTGGAATAAGGCAGGATTCAGCTGGTTATAGAACTGATCATTAAAGCCTTGGTCAATCAGGATATCCGGATAAAGTGCACCTTTGGCTTTGACCAGTTCAGTCGCATCATGTTTGGCCCATTCTGCACGATCTTCACCTAAATAATTGCTAAAGGCCTTTTCACCCCAAGGGCATTGGCTTGGTGCACAGATCGGAGCAAAGGCAGAAACAGAGACAAATTTTTCTGGATATTTAAATGCCAAGGTTAATGCACCATGCCCCCCCATCGAATGTCCAAAGATACCGATTCTGCCCGACTGGATCTCAAATTCTTCATTTACCAAGGGATACAGCTCATTCATGATGAAGCTTTCCATCTGGAAGTGTTCAGCCCAAGGAGACTGCATTGCATTAATATAGAAACCGGCACCCTGTCCGATGTCCCAGTTGTCTCCTTCAGCTACCCCCTCACCACGTGGCGAGGTATCTGGTGTAACCAGAATCAGACCCAGCTGTGCTGCCAAACGCTGCGCATGCGCTTTAATCGCAAAGGTTTCTTCAGTACAGGTCAGACCTGCCAAATAGAATAACGCTGGACAGCTTTGTCCTGCCAAGGCTTGCGGCGGCAGAAATATACCAAAGCGTGCTGAATTTTTTAGCACTTTAGAATCAAAGCGATAGATTCGCTGTTCACCTTCAAAACTTCTATTATTCTGTAGCAGTTCCATCATGATTCCTTTTTGTATTTTCTAAAGTCATTGATCGGTTTAGGGCGCCAAAGCGACTGACTGGGAAGCTGAAGCTGTTGTCGCTGGCGGGAAAAGACGTTGTTCAAGCTGAGGTAACATCAACTCCATATTCTTACCGATGACCCACTGCGGCTCAGAAGGTTCAAAACCTTGTGCACTTTCCCACTTCGCTACCGTCTGGCTGGCTTGTGTAAAAGATTCCTTTAAACTGTCCTGCTCACGCATCGCTTCATCAAAGAAGGCACGGCCAAAGTAGGTATAGTCAGCTTCATTCGAGCAGCCAAAGGACTGGCGATCTGCTGCTGAAGCGGTGATGATCAACGTATTTTCATTTTGCAGTGCAGAAACAAAACTGCCGGAGTAACAGGCAGAAATCACAATAACTCGCCAGCGGATACCGGATGCATCCAGCGTGTCACGCAGCCACTTTGGATCGACCTGTGCCAGATCTAACGGTGCATTTTCCATTTCAAATACGTTTGGCAAACCATGCGAGGTCATGTACAGGAAGAGCACATCACTTTCGCGATTCATCTGCTGGCCAATACGGCGTAAAGCCAGTTCCATACTGGTTTTGGAAGCAATTGGCATCTCGGTGCGGGCTGCTGGATGATTTACCAAGGCAATCGAACGACCAAAGGTTCCAAAGCGGGTATCAAACTGTTCCTTGATCCGTTCAATCTCTGAATAGAATACATCTTGATAGCTTGCACCTGCCACACCCACAAAATACCAGTGTGACTGCGCAAACTCGCCATATTCAATAGAATCCAGCGCTTTGTTTAGTAAATTAGGTTGTGCATAGAAGGCATCTTCAGCAAAGCTTGGCGGGACTTCTTCTACTTTCCAGATCGGCTGATCTTTGACAGAGATCTGCCAAACAACCAAGGTAAACAGGGTTGCCAGCATAATTAGTGCCCGTTCCCACCACGGCCATTTCAGCTCACGTGAGAATACCCAGACCACAGCCAGACTTTGCCAGACAAATAGCATCACAAATAAGGTCGGGATATAGTCATACAGGATGTACGGCAGATAGTCGAGATCGCCCAGATACTGTATCAGACACTGGAACAGCATGATGTGCGTATCCAGTACCAGCCAGAGCAAAGCCGGCACCATCATCAAACGCGGATTATTGATCCGCTGTGACAGAAAAATCCCGACAATCAGGGCAATAAAAGGCCAGAGTGCGTAGCTAATCAGGCCTTGGGAGTTAAATTCCCCAATCCGGCCTGAACTGAGCCAGCTGAACAGGCTGTTGGCACAACCGCCCAGAATGCCCCAGAACACCAGTTGAAGAATGGAGGGACGTACCATTTGCAGGGAACGCCTCGACCCCAGAAACAACCATATTCCGGCAATTTGATTGCTCTTAAAATCGTGCCAAAAATTAATGGATGGTTTGAAGTCGATCATAGGATTTCGGGGAGATCAAGTGGCTCGCTAATTCGCAGAATAAGTTTATGCTTGATAGGACTTTTATCAATGCTATTTTTAACTATATAACAAATCCTTGGCGAATTTTGAAGCAATTATCTTATTCAGCTACAAGATCATGCTGAAAATACGCATCAAAGCGACAAGCATCCCCTTGCCATTGATGATCGGGTGCTTTATCAGCCAGAAAAACGGCAAGACGTGGACGTTTCACCACCACCCGTTTAGCAATTTTCTGTGCCAGTTCTAGCAGGTTATCGCCCAGGTCCATTTCACCATCTTCAGGCAAGAGCATATGCAATAGCTGCATCTGTTTTTTCACCTGTGCCTGTTTCTTGGGTGCCTGCTGATTCTGGTCACGCTGCGGGAACATCGGATCTAGATAAACGACATCCACCACGGCGTTTTCTGCTGCCTGCTGGATTAAATAGTCAGCAGAATCAGAGAAGATCAGATGAATACGCGATACAACCGGATTCAGGAAAGCATCATTCTGTGCACGTGCATGAGTATCTTCCAGCAAGGTAAATAGAATCGGATGACGTTCGACCAGAGTGACATACGCTCCAAGATGTGCCATCAACAGGCTGTCATGACCAAGACCGGCAGTCGCATCAATCAGGGTCGGCTTTTCACCCAAGTTGCAAGCACGTGCAATCATTTCCGACTTCAGTGAAGCACGTTTTAAACGCCCCACTTCCGCTTTCCAGTCCGGTTGCATTTTCATGCCATTGGCACACAGCCATAAACCGTCCGCGTCTACACACAGTGCCAGTTCAGGATTCAGACGAAAGAAACGCGCATTGAGTTTCTCCACGGTTTCAATCTGAACCTGTACAGCACGAGAACAAAGCACAGCCTCAAAGTGCTGTGCTTTCTCGATATATGCAGCCTCGGTGTATAAGCGAATCTCGCTTACCATAATGTCCAGCCTGTGTATGCAAACAATAAAATGAGCAATCCCGATACAATACGGTACCAGGCAAAAATCATGAAATCACGCTTCGCGACATAAGCGACTAACGCACGGATCAATAACAATGCTGAAATAAAGGACACTAAAAGACCAACAGTAAGTACCACCCAGTCCTGAGTCCCACTAAACACGTCATAGCTCTGGTATAAGTCTAACAGGCCTGCACCGACAATTACCGGGATACCCAGAAAGAAGGAAAACTCAGTCGCTGCCTTACGTGATACTCCCAGGAACATCGCCCCGATAATGGTAGCACCAGAACGTGAAGTACCTGGAATCAGCGATAAAACCTGAATCAGACCAATCCAGATAGCATCTTTAATGGTCAGGTCTTCAACTTCTTGGGCACGGACTTGAGGTGGATTCTTTTCAATCCAGATAATGATCAGACCACCGACAATCAAGCCAATCGCAATTGCAATATTGTTGAATAGCAACTCTTTCACAGTTTGACCAAAAGTCAGCCCGATAAGTACGATTGGAATCGAAGCCAGAATCAGACCAATACCGAGACGGCGTCCTTGTGGCTCACCACTGACAATCCCGGTGGCGGCTCCCCACAGACGTGTCCAGTATTCATAAATCACTGCTGCGATTGCCCCCATCTGGATGGCAATCACGAAAACATCACTCTTTTCCTTGGTCCAGAAGTTCATTAATTCTGAAGCCAGAATCAAATGCCCTGTACTGGAAATCGGTAAGAACTCTGTAATACCCTCAACAATACCCATGATTGCCGCTTTCAGCAGCAGTAATAGATCCATGCTTAATCCTGATTAATTATGCTTTGCCTTGTTCTGGAATTTTTTTCCATGCGTTGTCGCGTAAATAGACCGGCAGTGCCAGTTCAGCACTGACCCAGTTTTCTGATGCTGCTGCCACACGCGCTATCGTGGCAATATCCTGTGCAGTCGCAGTAACATTCTTGTATTCAGTCTCTTCTAATTGAACCAGATGAGCGCCTGAGCCGACTACAGCAAATTTTACTGTGGCACTACCCTGTTCATAACCAAGCAACTGTTCTTCATCTACTGGTTGCATGATGTTTTGAGCATCCAGCTGATAGCTGGCGATATAAACTTCATTCATACGCGCATCGAGTACCGCAGTCACTTCGGTCAGACCATGCAAACGGTATGCTGCTTGTGCCAAGGCCTGTAAGGTCGAAACGGGCACCACAGGCAGGTCATTCGACCACGCCAAAGCTTGTGTTACCGCGGCATTAATACGCACACCGCTAAATGAACCCGGTCCACGACTAAATGCAATCGCAGTCAAATCAGAAACCGCTAGGCTTAAATCTTTTAGAGCCTGCTCGATCATTGGGAGAATTGTTTGCGTTTGTGCCTTTGCGCGCGCATCAAGTTGGAAAAATAATTCTTGAGTGTCATCAATCACAGAAACGGAACACTGCTCATTAGCAGTTTCCAATGCCAGCACTTTCATGCACAACCTTAATTCAGAGAATATAAAAAACGCCGATATGATACTCCACTCATATCCGCTACGCGAGATTTTCCCGAAACAGATACAAAAAAACCTGGCCATCGCCAGGTCAATAAATACAGGTAGATGAGTTGCTTAAAGCTCAACCTGTTCCAGTTGCTGGAACTTCTGAAAATGGTTGGCATAATGCAGTGCGCTCATTTTCAGCTTTTGTACAGTATCTTCATCTAGGGTTTTTATCACCTTGCCCGGCGATCCCATCACCACAGAATTGTCCGGAATCACTTTTCCTTCCGGAATCAGCGCATTCGCGCCAATGATACAGTTTTTACCAATCACGGCATTATTGAGAATTACAGCCTGAATCCCGATCAGGCTATTATCACCAATGGTACAGCCATGCAGCATGGCTTGATGACCAATCGTCACATAATCACCAATATGCATTTCAATCCCCGCATCAGTATGCAGTACGGCATTTTCCTGCACATTGGTATAGTCCCCAAGATGGATTTTGCAGTTATCACCACGCACCACGGCGCCAAACCAGATACTGACCTGTTTGCCCAATTCAACCTGACCAATCACGGTCGCTGTGGGTGCGACCCAACCATCCCATGGTTGTTGCAGCGCTTTTGGAGAATGTCCCTGAAATTTGTACAACATGCCTGAATATCCTCTTCAGTCCTGAAAGAATTTTGATCGTTTAAAAGCTGGTGAATTAAGTAAGAATGGCCAGTCTTTTTTATAGTCGAGGCCATACTGGAATAAAGAAATCAGCATACGCGCAGTCAGCCCCCAGACCACTTCATTTTCCACGCGCATACTCGGGAAATATAAGGACTGCTGGGCAAAGCGTACTTCATAAGGTGTGGGTTTGGCTTCAAGTAAATGCCGTAGTGAGGCAAAGAAAATCCGGTCAATTTCAGTGGGTTGTGGAATCAGCTGAACTTTTGGTGGAATCAGTCCAACAATCGGTTTTACCAACATGCCATTTCGTGCCTTTTGCATGGGCAGATCACCAATGAGCTGCACATCGAAAGGGTTCAGTGCGGTTTCCTCATAGGCTTCGCGTAGCGCTACGACGATATTGCTGGTGTCCTGCGGATCACGCTTACCGCCCGGAAAAGAAACCTCACCGGCATGATTAGACAGATAAGCCGAACGGCGGGTGAGTAAGACCTTGGGATCCGACTCATCCGTAATCGCAATTAACACGGCAGCATGCGCTGGCTGAATCCGCCTGGAAAAGCGCAAACGTTGCTGTAATCTGTGTGTTAAATTGCGTTCATCCATCCACGCTTTCCTCATTCTCATTATGATTTCATCATAGCTGATTTTTGATTCCTGAGGATAGAATTGATGCCAAATTTCAATTTTTCAGTTATCCTGAGTCTACTTTTTGTCATTGATGATGAATATGAACTTCTGTACGGCCTGTGGACATAAGACAACTGAAAAAATACCTTTAGGTGATCAAAAACTTCGTCATGTCTGCAGCTCCTGTGGTTTTATTCATTATATTAATCCAAAGATTATTTGCGGATCCCTAGTGGTCTGGGAAGACAAAGTACTGCTATGCCGACGCGCGATTGAACCCCGTTATGGCCTGTGGACCTTACCTGCCGGCTATATGGAACTGTTTGAAACCATGGAACAAGGCGCAGCACGTGAAACCCGTGAAGAAGCCGAAGCTGAAGTGGAAATCGAACAACTGTACTGTATGTACAATATTCCACGTATCGGTCAGATTTATGTGCTGTTTAAAACTCAACTGGT
>NZ_DFRO01000005.1:52681-64450 GCF_002381195.1 Acinetobacter sp. UBA3461
GCATTCCCGAGTGTAGAAAGGACCTTACGTCATTATTTTGAAGACCGTAAAAATAATGTTTTCCCGATGCATCTTGAAACCTTGGGTTCACGTCTGGATCACACCGGTTAAAACAACAAACTACTGAATGCTGCACATAAAAAAATGAGCGCAAATAAGTGCTCATTTTAGTTTTTGGAAAATAATTCTGTTTGTTTTACCTATGAAACTGATGCAGCAACTTCCAAGGGTGTTTTCAGGACCTTATTCTGTAAATACTTCAGACCTTCATTCATCTTTTCCTGCACCAACGGCGTCAGCGTATCCACCGTATGACCTTCTGTAGAAATGCCCGGTAATGCCATTAAATGTGCCGTAACATTTGGCATCTCTAACACTTTACGTACATGCTCAGCGAAACCGACCTGACCAATAAAAGGCGCGACCGTATCCAGCTCCCCCTGCTGATTGACATAACAAATCAGGCAAATCTGTACCGGGCGCTTTGCTTCAATCGCTGCCCCCAGAATCCTGCCATGGACCTTCTTGATTGCACGTCCATCTGAAGTGGTGGCTTCAGGGAAAAACAGCACTGGAATATCCTGTTTTAAAAATCCGGTAATCTGCTCACGGATCCGGACTGAATCTCCCGACCCACGCTTGATAAATAAAGTTCCCCCACCCTTCGCCAGTTTGCCAAGCAGCGGCCACTGTTCAATTTCGGCTTTAGCCAGGAAAAACACTCGTGCACTAGAACCGAGTACTGCAATATCCAGCCAGGACACATGATTACTCACCCAGAGTGCGGGTTCTCGTGGAATAGTGCCGTGTACCTGCACTTCAATATTAAATACCTTGCATAGCTGACGACAGAAATACTGCACATATCGCGTGTTATGTGGGTTATTAGGATTCTTGTATAAACCGTGTCGGTAAACCAGATAGAACCCTTCACTCACCGCTGCGACAGAGGCAACCATTTTTCTGCTATAGAGTAAAAATTTTGCTAAACCACGAATTTCAGATGTTTCATTATTTATAGTCGAGTGCATACAAGGATCACTATTTCCAGGTCGATTCAGGTCATCATCTTCACGTATCTTTACCATTCTATACTGTTCATTCTGAACATGCATTGATTATAAAAACCGTTCAGACGGATTAAATTTTGCAATTTTTATTCAATTAAACGATGAATTATTATATTTCCATTGAATGAGTAAATTAGGAGTTTTATCATGCAGCAAGATCCAAAGGTTACGGTTGAAACCCTTCAACCCACACAAGCACTGAAATACATTTTTGTGGCAACCGCATTCTATGCGGCTGTTTTAGTCGGCCTTGCTCAACTTTTTGTTGCTGCACTCTAACCCAAAACTCACAGAGCAATGCTATCTGTCCCTGTCTTTTTCCACTAAAATGAATTCTATTAAAAAAGTTTTTAAGTAGAGTGTGGACTGAGTGGAATATTTTGAACAGCATCGTGCCAAAGATCGTGTCATTCTGGTCAGTGTGACCGTGCAGATGCTGGAGGATCTGGATGCAGAAGAATTTCACCTGTTGGCCAGTTCAGCAGGGGCAGAAATTCTTGAGCATATGTATGCTCAGCGTTTAAGACCCGATCCTAAATATTTTATCGGCTCCGGCAAGGCTGAGGAAATTGCAGAAAAAGTTGAAGCTCTTGAAGCTGATCTGGTGATTTTTGACCATACCCTGACCCCTGCTCAGGCACGTAACCTTGAACGTGTCGTTAAATGTCGGGTGGTGGACCGTACGGAACTCATTCTGGATATTTTCGCGCTGCGCGCCCGTACTTATGAAGGTAAATTACAGGTCGAACTGGCCCAGTTACAGCATCTTTCTTCTCGCCTGATTCGTAGTCGTGGCAATCTGGATAGCCAGAAAGGGGGGATTGGTTTACGTGGCCCTGGTGAAACTTTATTAGAAACCGATCGACGTTTGCTGCGTGTACGGATGGGGCAACTCAAAGCCCGACTGGATAAAGTCCGTCAAACCCGGATGCAAGGTCGTGTAGCCCGTCAGAAAGCTGCTGTACCTACCATTTCTCTGGTTGGTTATACCAACGCCGGTAAATCTACCCTGTTTAATATTCTTGCAGATAGCGATGTCTATGCCGCTGACCAGCTGTTTGCCACTCTAGATCCAACCTTGCGCCGTCTGGACTGGGAAGGCATTGGCACTGTAGTACTGGCAGATACGGTAGGATTCGTGCGTAACCTATCTCACTCACTGGTAGAATCTTTTAAAGCGACTTTGGAAGAAACCTTAGAAGCCACCCTGTTGCTGCACGTGATTGACTCCAGCAGTCCGGAAATTCTGGAACAGATTGATGCAGTAGAAAGTGTGCTCAAGGAAATTGGGGCTAATGTTCCAGTACTTCGTGTTTATAATAAAATTGATCAAAGCGGTGAAGAAGCCAAGATTATCTATCACAGACCTAATCAGCCAGAACGGGTGTATGTGTCTGCTCACACTGGAGAAGGGATTGACCTGCTACGTAAGGCGGTACATGAAGCGTTGATGGGAGAACTGCAAAAGTTTGAACTTAAGTTACAGCCTGCACATGGCAAACTGCGTAATCAACTTTATGATCTGAACGTGATTCAGTCCGAACATTATGACGAGCAAGGTCAGCTGCATTTGCAGGTCAGTATTGCTCCACAGAAATTGGCACAGATCATCCGCCAGGCACATCTATCCCTAGAAGATATTTTGGGTGAGCAAGCAGTTCAGTTTCAACGGCCACTTGAAGAATTTGAAATACCGCGTAAGATCGACTAAAACTCGATAAATCAAATTAAATAGACTCTAAAATGAACTGGATTAAGCATATAGATTGGCCAGCATGGATCGGCACGCTGCTTCTAATTATTGTCTTTCGGGAAGCAGCAGTATGGATCATGACCCAGCTAGAGCACCCTGAATTAGGCAATTTGGTCGGTTTAATCAGCCTGCTCATCGTCCTGTTTAGCTGGCGTCGCTGGAGCAAAATTCCTGCCCGACTGGTAGATACCAATAACAAGATTATGAAAGAAAGTGCCTTTGCATTTTTACCTGTCAGTGCCGGCTCATTGATGATGCTGGTGCATATGGGACATAAAATTCCAGCCTTTCTGCTAATTCTGTTTGTTAGTACGCTCATTCCATTATGGGTCTATGCAAAAATGGCCAAGCGCTGGCTTTAGGAGATCATTATGTTATCTGTACTCTATGGTTTCCTGATCACGCTAGTGGCCTATCTTGCGGCTAAACCATGTAACCGTGTGATTCCTAAAATTCCGGTCATTGTCTTTGGCATGTTCTTCGTGCTGGCTATTCTGTTTGTACTGGGTGTTCCTTATGAACATTATACAGAAGACACCAATCCCCTGTTTAACCGTCTTTTAGGTTATGTTACGGTGGCCTTGGCAATTCCTCTGGCAGCGATGCGCTATGATGACCTGCCATTAAAAGGTGTGATTGGCATTCTGATCTTCGCCAGTATCAGTGCAGTTGCCCTGCCCATGGGGCTCGCTTATCTGTTACATATGGCAGCCGGTGACATCATGGCCTTTGCCACTCGTGCAGTTACTACCCCAATTGCGATTAATATCGCGACTTTACTAGATGCACCAATTAGCCTGGTGATTCTGATTGTAATTCTGTCTGGTGTCATTGGGGCTGCGTTTTCCCCTCTCATTCTGCGTCATATCAATGACGAACGTGCTTCTGGTCTTGCACTGGGCCTTGCCGCTCATGCGATTGGTACAGCACAAGCCTGGCAGCGTGGTAGTGTTGCAGGTCGATACGCAGCATTTGGTATGGCAGTGAATGCTGTCTTTACGGCCCTCTGGCTACCGACTTTTATTTTATATCTTCAGAATCTTTAATCTGACCACATCGTCATTTTTAGATGACTATATCTATTTTATATAGTCATTTTATTCTTATATCGATTTAGATAAAAATATGAACTATTAAATTCTAATGACAAATTAGTCACTTCATAAATTCATTTAAGTTTCATACCAGTAATTAAATTGACCTAAATGACAGATTTTAACTTAGTAATTTTATATATTTATAATCTTTTCAATCGTTTTAATATTACTAAATTCCCCTATTTTCAACTTGGCTACACGCTGTCTCTTTGGTCAGTTATTTTAAATATTTTTCTCTCACTTTCCTATACATCATTCAATATGGGTTAAAAATCACGTTTCCCCTAACAAGAATATTGTTATAATCTTTAAGACTTAAGTATGAATCTCTGTCTATATTCAACTTGCATTTTTTTATATAAGGTTGTATGAATAATAAACATATAGATTTTTTAGTCTTTGTGTATTAAAACTTCATATACAGCAAGAGTGAAGCAAATCAAATGGATATTTGATTTTGAAATACAAGGAAATTGAATGAAAACAATGAGTGTTTTCAGGACATCTGGTGTTGCTTTAAACCCAATTTCTTGTGGAGAGAATTGGATAAATATTTGGCAGCAGATGCATGACAAGACAGATCCGGCCATGATCCTGATTAAATCGGCGAAATATAATAGAGGTGGCTTATCTAGAAATTTAGGCAACTCATTATCCCACCCACTTTTTGGTAATAAGCCAAGAAAACAAGGTGCTGATCATTTGCCCTCCACTCAGTACTCATTTGAAATACTGGAGTCAGAAGCCTTCAACAAATTGAAATTCACTGCATTACATCATGCTGGAAACGCTACGCTGCAATCAGCATCCGATATACATATTCATGACCTGATTAATCAGGTCGCTGTCGCTGGTAATCCCTTAAATTTATATGACCATACTCAAGTTTCGGTCATGGGACTTAAACACAACTGAATTCTTAGTGCAGACTGATCAAAAAATAACTAGTGACTGTCTGTAACAAACCACATGGGGATGATTAATATGAAAAAATCTAAAATCGCAATGATGCTAATGGGTGCATGTATGACTGTGTCAGCTTTTGCACAGGATTTGACCGGCACTTGGCAACAAATTGATGATAAAACTGGCTCCCCTAAAGCCATTATTGAAATTCGTCAAGAAAATAACGGTAGCTATGTGGGTAAAATCGTTAAAGTAACACCCCGCCCTGGTTATACCCCACAAAAAACCTGCAATAACTGCCCGGCACCATATACCAATCAACCGATTCTAGGCATGGATGTACTTACCGGCTTAAAACAAGTAGGTAAAGCCAATAACTATGATAAGGGTCGGGTCATCGATCCACTGACCGGCAAAATTTATGATGCTAAAGCTCGCCTGAATGCGACTGGCAAGCGTCTCACCTTACGTGGCTATATCGGTGTATCAGCATTAGGCCGTAGTCAGACCTGGATTCGTCAAGATTAATTTACATTATTCCTGCTATAAAAAAAGCCACGTTTTAACGTGGCTTTTTAGCTCTGGATATTTTAAAACACGGGATTATGAACCGCGAACATCTGCTGGTCTTCTAATCGATAAGCCAGCAACTGATTGCCCCAAACACAGCCACCATCGACATTTTGAACATGTTCGGAAATCGTCTTACCCTGTAATCCTGCCCAATGCCCGAAGATAATCTGATGCGTCTTGGCAGCTTTCGACTCAAACTCAAACCAGGGCCTGAAGCCTTCCGGCATTGGATCATTCAGAGAGTCTTTAAAACTGTATTCTAAACGTCCTTTTGTATCGGTTAAACGCATCCGCGTCAGGTAATTCACGATACAACGTATACGCTCATGACCCTCTAACTCATCTGACCAGAGTGCTGGCTCTTTACCAAACATATCGCTCAGGAACGCATCCATGACTTCAAAATCATCATGACCTATGACTGCTTCTACTTCTTTAGCTAACTCAGCAGTCTTGGCAACATCCCAAAGTTTAGGAATACCCGCATGCGTGAGCACTGTCTGTTCATTCGGGAACAGACACATAGGCTGTTTCCGCAGCCAGTCAATCAGATCATCACTGTCGATGGCATCAATCACATCACGGACATTGTCCTTGTCTTTAATCGGCTTAATGCCACGCGCATAAGCCAACAAAGTCAAATCATGGTTGCCTAGCACTGTTGCAGCGACACCATTGTCGACCAACTTTTTAATGAAGCGCAGTGCGCCCAGCGAGTTTTCACCCCGAGCGACCAGGTCACCCGCAAACCAGATAAAATCCTGATCCGGATCAAAGCGGATTTCTTTCAGCAATGCCTTCAAGGCCTCAAAACAGCCTTGCACATCACCAATCACATAATTGTATCGAACAGTGCGAGTCATTCTTTTTAAGCTACCATTTGATCAGATAAAGCCACAAATTGAGCAAGTGTCAGGGTCTCTGGACGCGCCATCGGATCTACACCTGCCTTTTCAAAACCATCTTCAACCAGCATGCCTTTTAAGCTATTACGCAAAGTTTTACGACGCTGGGTAAATACGTGAGATACCAGACGTGCCAAAGCTTTTTCATTCTTCGCCACGATCGGTTTTACGTCATAGGGTTCTAGACGGAATACCGCAGAAGTTACTTTTGGTGGTGGATTAAACGAACCTGGTGGCACTTCAAACAAGAATGTCGGTTTGCAGTAATACTGAATCATCACCGACAAACGGCCATATTCTTTAGTATTCGGTGAAGCGGCAATACGATCGACCACTTCTTTTTGCAGCATGAAGTGCATGTCTTTAACTTTGTCACCGAATTCCAGGAGATGGAACAATAATGGTGTCGAAATGTTATATGGCAGATTACCAACTACACGTAATGGACGACCTTCTTCAAATAAATTGGTGAAGTCGTACTTCAATGCATCTGTTTCAATAATCGTTAGACGTTCAGGATGCGGCACACGACCCGGCAAACCTGCAGCCAAGTCACGATCAAGCTCCAGAACGGTTAAAGCATCACATTCACCAATCAAAGGTGAAGTTAAAGCGGCCAGACCTGGACCAATTTCAACAATATTTTCGCCTGCACGCGGATTGACTGAACGGACAATTTTGGCAATGACACGTTGGTCATGTAAGAAGTTTTGACCAAAACGCTTACGCGTGTGATGCCCTTCATCTTTCGGGTTTAAGGCATTAATCTGATACATAGACATTTCCAACGTGTAATAAAGACGAGATCATTGACGCGCTAAATCCAGCGCCAAATCCACAGCCACATGCAAGCTTGAGCTTTTCGCAAGGCCTGTACCTGCGAGGGAGAGTGCTGTGCCGTGATCGACAGAAGTTCGGATAAACGGTAAGCCCAAAGTAATATTGATGGCTTCACCAAAGCCCTGAGATTTTAACACAGGTAAACCCTGATCGTGATACATCGCCAGTACCGCATCGGTATCTTTCAAGTTTTCAGGAGTAAATAAAGTATCTGCAGGTAAGCTCAGGCTCATATTGATACCTTGCGCACGATAAGTTTCCAGCACAGGATTGATCACTTCAATCTCTTCCATCCCCAAATAACCGCCCTCGCCTGCATGCGGATTTAAACCACAGACCAGAATCTTTGGCTGTTTGATTTTAAATTTGGATTGTAAATCATGAATCAGGATATCAATCACCTGATGCAGACGCTCAGGCGTAATTGCATCCGCGACTGCCCGTAACGGAAGATGCGTTGTTGCTAAAGCGACACGTAAGGTTTTAGTTGCCAGCATCATCACGACACGAGGCACACCAGCAAATTCTTGATAATATTCAGTATGCCCACTGAAATGGATTCCGGCATCATTAATGACTGACTTTTGCACTGGTGCTGTTGCCACACCAACACTTTTCCCGGTCATGGCATAGTCAGCTGAACGACGTAATTGTTCCAATACATAAGCAGCGTTATGGCTATTGAGCTCACCCAATATCACTTGTTGTTTCAAAGGTACATGCTCGACATAGAGCTGACCTTCTTCAGAAGAAGACTCTTGTCCCTTATATTCAATCAGCTCTATTGCCAGATTTAAATGCTGGGCACGCTGACCCAACATTTCCAGATCCGCAAGTATCACAATCGGACGCTCATCAACCCGATTTGCCAGACTCAAGCAGATATCAGGACCAATTCCGGCAGGTTCACCGCTGGTGACATATAAAGGCAGCATCTTCTTCTCTATTCACTAAGGCCTTCAATAGTATAGCCTGTTTCAAACAGGCTTGCGTGCAGCGATCTGTACAGTGTTTTGGACTGTGGTGATTCTCAGAGAAATCTGCGTTACAAATCTCGACAGTTATTTTTATGCATTCTGCTTAATTTTTCTTCCCTTATGCTCGTAGATTATATAAAATACAGCGCTTGAAATTTTTAATTTTCATTTGTGATTCTTCACGTATTCGTTTAGAATCTCGTCTCCTTTTGTTTGGACAGATTCCACCGTCCAAACCAACTATAATAGGTAGTGGTTTAATGAAAACTCTCAGCGCTAAGCCAGCTGAAGTTCAACACGACTGGTACGTTGTTGATGCTTCTGGCAAAACTCTAGGCCGTCTTGCGACGGAAATCGCTCGTCGTTTACGCGGTAAGCACAAAACTTCTTATACTCCTCACGTTGACACTGGCGATTACATCGTTGTTATTAATGCTGAGCAAGTTCAAGTGACTGGTAAAAAATCACTTGATAAGAAATACTATCGCCATACTGGTTTCCCTGGTGGTATCCGTGAAACTAACTTCGAGAAATTAGTTGCACACAAACCAGAAGAGATCTTCCAACGCGCTGTTAAAGGCATGTTGCCAAAAGGTCCTCTTGGTTATGCAATGATCAAGAAAATGAAAGTGTACGCTGGTACTGAGCATCCTCACACAGCTCAACAGCCACAAGTTTTGGACATCTAAGGGATACAGCACATGGCTACAAACTATGGTACAGGTCGCCGTAAGACCGCAACTGCACGTGTTTTCCTATCTGCTGGTACTGGTAAACTCGTAATTAACAACCGTTCTTTAGAACAATACTTCGGTCGTGAGACTGCTCGTATGGTTGTTAACCAACCGTTAGAACTTCTTGAAGCGACTAACAAATATGACCTTTACATCACTGTTGCTGGTGGTGGTATCGGTGGTCAAGCAGGCGCTATCCGTCACGGTATTACTCGTGCATTGATTGCTGCTGACGAAACTCTTAAACCTGCTCTTCGTCAAGCTGGTTTCGTTACTCGTGATGCTCGTGAAGTTGAACGTAAGAAACTTGGTTTACGTAAAGCTCGTAAACGTCCTCAATTCTCTAAACGTTAATTCGTTTACCGAATCGGACAAAAAACCCTGGTTTATTCCAGGGTTTTTTTATGGCTTTAAATTTACCACTGAATAGAATTATATATATTATTGTTCATGAACATCTTTACCCCATACCCCTTCATGACACCAGAAGGACTTGGTCAGATAATAGTTGGCTATACCTATAATCACAAACACTATGATTAAACCTAAATTCATGATCATCTTGTTCTGCTCCTTTCATTTTTTCTTATAATCTACCCTGTCAAAAGCCAATTGGTCTTTTATGCTTCGTGCTTTTTAGGTTGATTTTTAGTATCCTATTCTACTCACTAAAATTTGCTCAGGATTTATGTCAGTCGAAAGCGCGCCACTTCAAGGAATCACCTTATATAGCCATGCCGATGACTTTCGTTCCCATTGGATTCGCTACGTTCTTACCGAAAAACAAATTAAATATCATTTAATCTTGGTCGATAGTGACGATGAGGACTTGGCCAGTCTAAATCCTTATAATCAGCTACCAATGCTGATTGAAAATGATCTGAAATTATTTATTAGCCAGATTATTTCTGAATATATTGATGATCGCTATCGCCAGAACAAGCTCTATGCCGATGCACCGATGCCGCGAGCCGAGCAACGCCAATATCTATGGCGCTTTGAACATGACTGGCTTAAACTGGCCGATATCATGCTCAAACACCCGGATTCTTTAGATCCCGCTTCGAAAGCTCAGGCGCAAAAACAGCTTCGCGATATTCTGGTATCACTGATGCCACTATTTCAGCACTTTCCCTATTTCATGTCAGAGCAGTTCAGTATCTTGGACTGCATGCTTGCGCCGATGTTTATCCGTTTGCACAGTATGGGTGTAGAATTACCTAAACAGCAATGCCGCCCATTCTATCTGTATTGCCAGCGGATCTTTAGCCGTCCTGCTTTTATCAAATCAATGACGTTGCAAGAAAAGAACCGCTACGCTGCCCAGTTATCAAATTAATCGAGTACTCATTATGTCTGAACAGGAATTCAACCTTACGCCTACACGTCCTTATATGTCTCGTGCGATTTATGAATGGATCTGTGATAACAATATGACACCATACCTATTGGTTGATGCTACGCGTCCAAATACTATGGTTCCAGAACAGTTTATTAAAAATGGCCAGATCATTCTAAATATCGTACCGCACGCTGTACATGCGCTACATATGAGCAATGACGCGATTACATTCTCAGCACGTTTCGGTGGTGTATCACGTGATATTTATGTACCAATGGCTGCGGTACTGGGTATCTATGCACGTGAAAATGGTCAGGGACTATTCTTTGATCCAAATGAATATGAGCATACACAAACTGAAGAAGATGCTTTAAAATCAAACATTGAAGAAGAACCTGAAACACCAAAGAAAAAACCAAGCCTCAGGTTATTAGATTAAATAAGAACGGAGTAAGTGAATGGCTTTTGATTTAGTACAATATTTTGTTGAACAGATAGAAACTCAAAAGCCTGAGCTTCTAAGTCAGTATCCAAAGCAGGAACGTCGTGTATACATTGCCGAAATCAGTGCGCTGACTTTAGGTAAGCTGGTTAGTGAATGGAAGCTTAATCCGAATAAGATCTATAATGAAATTAATCATCCTGATGAACTATATATTCAGGAAATTGCCCGTCATCTGAGTACACTTAAATCCAATCAGTCTACTCTTTCTCGTGAAGTACAAGAAGCTAATATTTATGAGATTTTCAAACTTCAGCTCATAGAGCTTAAACAGCTACATGATACCGGCAATCATAATCTGAACAGTATTCAGGAACTGTTATATGGTCAGATCGAGCATCTTTCTGGTCAAGCAGATGATTGGGTTTGGACAACAAATAATCTGTTAGAACTGAAAGGCTCTAAACCAATGCCACAAGAAGAGCTATCATTGGAGGCAACGATGAAGGAGTTTAATCAGATGGTCAGCCAAAACAATCAGTCCCTAGAACATGACGTTGAAGATGTGGTTGTAGTCAATGCGCCAACTTGGGCAAAAATTGCAGAGCCTGTAGTGGCGATTGTGATCCTATGGGTACTTCTAGATCAGGTTATGAAAGTGTTTGCTTAAATTATCCATCTAATAAAAAACCAGCTTTGAGCTGGTTTTTTATTTCTATGTAAACATACAGCATATGACTAGAAATAATATTTATATGTAAATCTTTAATCCTTTATGAAATATACACCGTAAATATCAATGCACTTCATATAAGGCGTTTGAGTCCATACAGCTACAAGTCTATCTACCGATAGCTCGCAAAACGTTTTATTACCACTAGGGTGGTAGGTAAAACAAAGTTATTCACCTTCCACCCGCCCTCCTAGGCACTGTAGCGAAATATCTAATAACGATGCAGCATTTAGTATCAGCTAAAAAACATTACCAAAATCGATTACAGGGAATCTATCCTAGAAGATAGCAACCACTATGAATTTATATAATGTACAAATTTTCTGCTGTGGCTTTATATAATAATTAATATTTGCAAGCTTGGGACTAAATTTCAAGCATAAAAAAACACCCCCTG
>NZ_DFRO01000006.1:0-16336 GCF_002381195.1 Acinetobacter sp. UBA3461
AAAAATCCGGTCGACTTCAATTCCCTCAAGTTGACGTCCAGTGTTTTGCTCGACAGAACTTACCCGGATATACCCTACTTTTTGGCCTTTCAATTTTTCACGCCCCAATTGGATAAAAATGAACAATTTCGTAAATTATAAATCTTTAATACTAAAGTTACATGTTATTTATGATTAAAAATCATTTAAATGATACATAATTTCATGAACTTTCAGATTGTAACTTTAGGGTATACTCTAAATTTACATATTTAAATAACGAGTTTTTTCTCACTCATAAGAATTTGCAAGAATATATATACATTTATTGACATTAAGTAATTTAAATAAAATCAATATACGTATTTACATATATGTGGAAATACGTATATAAGTATATCTGAGTTTCTAATAGCAGTGTTAGTCAAAATGTTCTCGACCATAAAGATTTATCACAATCCTGAGTGTGGTACATCAAGGAATACCTTAGCTTTAATTCAAAATGCAGGAATTGAACCAATCGTTATTGAATATCTAATTACCCCACCTTCGAAAGCAGAATTAATTGAACTTATTCGTAGTGCTGGTTTAAGTGTTAGAGAAGCAATTCGTAAAAATGTACCTCCATATTCTGATTTAGAAATTGTTCGGGAAGATTGGTCTGATGAACAGCTTTTAAATTTTATGCTTCAACATCCTATTTTGATTAACCGCCCATTCGTTGTTACGGATTTAGGTACACGTTTGTGTCGTCCTTCTGAAGTTGTTTTGGATATTCTCCCGTTTCCTCAGAAAGGCGCATTTAGCAAAGAAGATGGTGAAAAAATTATTGATGAAAATGGCCAAAGAATTAAATAGTACTTTCTCATCTCTTGAATGGAAAGAATGTGAAGGAGATTTATATGGATCAAGTTAATTTTTTTAAATGCTTATCAGATGAAACACGTCTCAATATAGTGACATTAATTGTTGAAAATAAAGAACTATGTGTATGTGATTTGACTGAAAAACTACAACTCAGTCAACCGAAAATTTCAAGACATTTAGCCCTTTTACGTGCTTCAGGGCTACTTCAAGATCGCAGACAAGGCCAATGGGTTTACTACAGTATCAATCCAAAATTGGCCAACTGGTGTTATGAAATTTTAGATATTTTGAAGACGGTTCAATCTCAATCAAAGCTGGATGATCAACACCCCCTTTCTGTAAATAGTTATTGTGAGTAATTCAATGAAATTTTTATTTTTATGTACTGGAAATAGCTGCCGTAGCATTTTGTCTGAAGTTTTGTTTAATAGCCGAGCACCAGAAGGTTGGAAAGCCTATAGCGCTGGGAGTAAGCCTTCAGGTCAAGTTCACCCGCTAACTTTAGAAACCCTTGAAAACTTAGGATTATCTACCGAAGGTTTATGGAGTAAAACGATTAATGATTGTGAACAATATCAACCTGATGTTGTGATCACAGTATGTGATTCTGCTGCTCAAGAAGCATGTCCACTTTATTTGGGTGGAGCAATCAAGGCACATTGGGGCTTGGCTGATCCTTCACACTTAGACGTGAATAAAGAAGAAAAAATGAAAGCCTTTATGAGCACTGTTGAACATATCAATCGTCGCTTAGATGCTTTATTTAAACTTAATGTAGATAAACTATCTCGCTCAGAATTGATTGCAGCAATTAATCAAATTTCGAACGTTGAGTAAGTGAAATGTCTGAAAAACGCTTATCTTTTTTAGATCGCAACCTGACGCTATGGATTTTTATTGCCATGGCCTTAGGCATTGCCATCGGAAACTTCTTTCCTCAGGCTTCTGTCGCACTCGATAAATTAAGCATTGATTCAGTGAATATTCCAATCGCGATTGGTCTTATTCTAATGATGTATCCACCACTGGCAAAAGTGAACTATGCGACTTTGCCACAAGTGTTTAAGGATAAGAAAACCCTTACTTTGTCCTTAGTACAAAACTGGCTGATCGCGCCAGTACTCATGTTTGCCCTGGCAATCATATTTTTACATAGTTATCCAGAATATATGACCGGTGTCATCCTGATTGGTCTTGCTCGATGTATTGCCATGGTTCTGGTGTGGAATGGCTTGGCCTGTGGTGATAATCAATATGTTGCAGCATTAGTTGCCTTTAACAGCATCTTCCAGATTCTATTTTTCAGTACCTATGCCTGGTTATTCCTGACCTTCCTTCCACCCTATTTTGGTGTCGCTTCGCAGGTCATTAATGTCGATTTCTGGACCATCACCCATGCTGTTCTGGTTTATCTTGGTATTCCGTTCTTATTAGGTTTCTTAACGCGATGGATTTTGGTGAAACAGAAAGGCGTGGAATGGTATGAAACCAAGTTCATTCCGAAAATCAGTCCGCTGAGTTTAATGGCTTTGCTGTTCACCATTCTGGCCATGTTTAGCCTAAAAGGCGGTGATGTCGTGAGTCTTCCGCTTGAAGTTTTACGCATCGCGATTCCTTTAACCATTTACTTCGTTTTAATGTTCTTCATCAGCTTCTTTATGAGTAAATGGATGGGCAATGACTATCCTAAGACCACAGCAATTGCATTTACCGCAGCGGGGAATAATTTTGAATTATCACTTGCAGTAGCGATTGCAACTTTTGGTATCGCTTCGCCTGTTGCTTTTACCACGATTATTGGCCCACTGGTCGAAGTTCCTGTGTTGATTGCCTTGGTGAGTGTTTCACTCTGGCTGAGAAAGAAAGTTTTTAAAGAGGCCTAACTCTATGAATCTCCCAAATGTAGATCTAAATCTTCTTGAGCAACCCACCTTTGAAAAAGTTCAAGCCAAAGAACTTGCTCATCCTCCGCGAATTTTGCTGCTGTATGGCTCTAATCGAGAACGTTCTTACAGTCGCCTTGCAGTTCTTGAAGCCGGTCGAATCCTTGAGCATTTTGGGGCGGAAATAAAAATCTTTCATCCTAAAGGGCTTCCTTTACCAGAAGATGCGGATACTGAGCATCCAAAAGTAAAAGAACTGCATGAGCTTTTAGCATGGTCAGAAGGCATGGTCTGGTGTTCACCTGAACGCCATGGTTCTATGAGTTCAATCTTTAAATCTCAAATCGACTGGATTCCACTGGCAGGAGGGGCAATCCGTGCTACCCAAGGTAAAACTCTTGCCTTGATGCAAGTCAGTGGCGGATCACAGTCATTTAACAGCCTGAACCAGATGCGTATTTTGGGGCGGTGGATGCGGATGATCACCATTCCAAATCAGTCTTCAGTTCCAAAAGCTTTTTTGGAGTTTGAAGAAGATGGACGAATGAAACCTTCGGCTTTCTATGACCGGATTGTGGATGTGATGGAAGAGTTATTTAAGTTCACCCTACTGACTCGTGGACAAAGCAAATACCTGACAGATCGTTATTCTGAACGCAAGGAATCGGCTGAAGAGTTGTCCAAGCGTGTAAATCAGCGCAGTTTATAAATGCTGGATGGTATTAAATACTGCGCCTCATTGCCAGGTCAGTAACACTTTTATGCTGTACCGATGAAGTGCTGTTAAAGGTACAATGAATATTGTAAAAACCCAGTCTTCATGATTGGGTTTTTACATTAAAGAAGTCAGAGATAAATAAGGAAAAGGTGAAGGCTTTGAACCAGAAACAGACTGAAACTGATGTGATCATTATCGGTGGTGGGCAGGCCGCTTTATCTACCGCTTATTTTTTAAAGCGCAAGAAAATCCCATTCATTATATTGGATGAGCAAAATCAAGCGGGGGGTGCCTGGCTGCATACCTGGGAGTCATTGCGTCTTTTTTCTCCTAATACCTGGAGTTCTCTATCCGGTTGGATGATGCCCATCACTGAACAGACCTATCCAACACGAAATGAGGTGATCCAGTATTTATCGGCTTATGAACAGAGATATCAATTTTCGATTGTTCGTCCAGTACATGTCGATCGTGTGGAATCGAAGGGAAAGTATTTAGACGTATATGCTGGAGAAAAGTTTTGGCGAGCCAAGGTGGTGGTCAGTGCAACAGGGACATGGCGCCAGCCGTTTATTCCTGATTATCCGGGACAGGAAAACTTTCAAGGCACGCAGTTACATTCAGCCCATTACCTGAATGCAGATTCATTTAAAGATAAGAAAGTCATCGTGGTGGGTGGGGGGAATTCGGGCGCGCAAATACTCGCTGAGGTTTCACAAGTTGCTGAAACCATTTGGGTCACAAAAACTCCGCCTCAATTTTTACCTGATGATGTCGATGGTCGAGTACTGTTTTTAAGAGCAACTGAGCGTTTAAAAGTACAACAAGAAGGAAGAAAAGTTGACCAGCCAATAGGTGGCCTAGGTGATATTGTGATGATCGATAGTGTCAAAGAGGCAAGGAATAGAGGAGTCTTACATAGCCGTCCACCTTTTCAATCTTTAGCTACAGATGCAGTTATTTGGCCAGATGGAAAAAAAGAGAAAATTGATGTGATTATTTGGTGTACTGGATTTAAGGCTTCATTAAATCATCTAAAAAGTATAGATATAGTAGAGCGAGATAACTTTGTAGAAGTTCAAAATGGAAGGTCTATTAAGTTACCTAACTTGTGGTTAGTTGGATATGGAGATTGGACAGGTATGGCATCTGCAACATTAATTGGCGTTTCTAGAACAGCGAGAGCTACAGTAGATGAGATCTTCACTTATCTACAAGAAATTAATACTAAAAAATTTTCAGAATAATTATCCATATCGAGTATAAGAATTTTAGAATCGGTTTTGTGTCTAGGCTACTGGGAGCATTCCAATATTTTGATTATTATTTCACTAAAAGTGTCTACAAGATCATGCTCTTCATTAAGCCATAATTTTTGATATTTAAACCTAATTTCATGAATTGCACTAAAAAGAGGGAACTCTTTCATAATTTATAATTAAATTAGAAGTTTTCTTAGGAAGCTGTTTAATATTATTGATATCTATACAGTTTTTCTTGTAAAAGCGCTTCATTTATAGTGAGTATTTCAATAAAATAAGGGAGCTAGCTCCCTTATTTTATTCATTTGCTAATTAAAGATTACTCGCAACTTGATATGTGATGAATGAAAAGATGTAGGCTAATGCAAACAAATAAGTTGCCATAATGATGGGCTGTTTCCAGCTGCCAGTTTCTCGTCTAATTGTTGCTAACGTAGCAAGACAATGGGGAGCAAAAATAAACCATACCAATAATGATAAACCTGTGGCTAACCCCCATCCATCCGGGCCTGAAATTTGACTTAACAGACTTTGAGTTACTGTATCTTCATCACCTGACATCGCATAAATCACCCCAAGAGCAGCAATTACAACTTCCCTTGCTGCCATAGCAGGAATGAGTGCAATACATATTTCCCATGTAAACCCAATAGGCGCAAATATAGGATGAATTAAATGTCCTAACTGACCAGCTAAACTATAGTTAATGGCCGGCATGGTTGCATTATCTGGTGGTTGAGGGAACGTGACTAGCACCCATAACAAGATAGACAGTGCGACGATAATGCCACCAACTCGTTTTAAGAAAATAGTTGCCCTATCATATAAGCCTAATGCAATATTTCTAATATCTGGAATTCGGTATGTGGGAAGTTCAAAAATAAAAATACTTTCAGTTTTATCTTTTCGAACCAATTTCAGAAACACTGAAACTAATAACGCTGAGACTATTCCCGACATATAAAGACCAAAAAGGACTAATCCTTGCAGACTTAACCAGCCGTAGATTAATTGGTTCGGAATAAATGCCGCGATCAATAAAGCATATACTGGCAATCTTGCTGAACAGGTCATCAAGGGTGCAATCATAATTGTTGCTAATCGGTCCCGTTCAGAGCTGATACTTCTGGTTGCCATAATTCCGGGAATGGCACAAGCAAAACTGGATAGCAGAGGAATAAATGAACGGCCGCTAAGCCCGGCTTTAGACATTAATTTATCTAAAAGAAATGCTGCCCGGGGTAAATAGCCTGACTCTTCAAGCATTAAAATGAAGAAGAATAAAATCAAAATCTGAGGCATATATGCAAGCACGCTACCTGCACCAGCAATTACCCCATCCACAACCAAGCTTTTTAATAGAGGATGTTGGATTAGTGGTCCAATAAAATCACTGAGCCATGCGACAAAATTTTCAATGAATTCAATAAAAGGCGTTGCCCATATAAATACCGCCTGGAACATCACAAACATGGTTAAAGTTAAGATTACTAAACCCAATACAGGATGTAGAAAAATTTTATCTAGAAATGCGGTTCTTTTATCACCACTGTCATTATTTAAAATAACTTGTTTGGTGATTTGTTTGACCTGTTCAAAATGACTTAATTCAGAATGATAAGGAGTAATAAAAAGATTTTTTTGATCTAATTGATTAATTAAATCTTGAATTCCTTTTGTTTTAACTGCGACAGCTTCAACTACAGGGATACCTAACAGTTGAGACAGTTTATCCTTATCAATGGAAATACCACGCTTTTTAACCTCATCCATCATATTTAATACAAGAATCATAGGGCGATTTAGAGCACGAACTTCGAGAACCAAGCTCAAATGTAAGCTTAAATTTGTGGCATCTACAACGCATATAAAAATATCGGGTAGAATTTCACCTTTTAGCTCGCCCAAACAAACTGCCCTGGTGACTTCTTCATCTAAACTACTAGGTTTTAAACTGTAAGTTCCGGGTAAGTCCAATACTCGTATTGCATCACCAGAAGGTAATTTAAAAGAACCTTCTTTTCTTTCTACGGTAACCCCAGCATAGTTGGCAACTTTTTGTCGCGTACCAGTAAGCGTATTAAATAAAGAGGTTTTTCCGCAATTTGGATTACCGACTAATGCAATGTTCTTAATCTTCATTGGATACTAACTCTACAAAAATTCTTTCAGCTTCATTCTTTCTTAATGCGAATCTTGAAGTTTCAATTTGAACTAAAACAGGATCTCCGCCAAAAACACCTTTAGCGAGTACTTGTAGAGTTTCACCCTCTCTAAAACCTAATAGTTGGAGCCGTTCCAATACGGGATCAGTGGTATGACTGTATTGATTACCTTTTTTGAGATCTCTAATTTTGACGATCTGATTTTGTTTAACTTGAAATAGATTCATTTTCGATACTCTTACTTCAAAGCCAAAATCTTTCGAGCACCATTAAGCACGAATAAAGAAACCAGGATGCCAATGATTAAGTCTGGGTAAGCTGATCCCGTCCACGCCACGAGTACACCGGCAAATATAACGCCCATATTTACCACAACGTCATTCGCCGAGAAAATCCAACTGGCTTTCATATGTGCGCCATCTTCTCGATGACCAGAAATAAGATATAAGCATGTCACGTTAGCTATAAGTGCGAGCAGGCCAATAACAATCATGAGCGTTGATTCTGGCTCGCTTCCAAACATGAATCGTCTAATGACATCAATAATCACGATGACAGCAAGTAATAACTGAATCCAACCTGCGAAATGGGCTGCTTTCACTTGATATTTCGCAGCTTTTCCGACGGCATATAGCGCAATACCATAAACGGCTGCATCGGCAAACATATCTAGAGAATCAGCAATCAATCCTGTAGACGCAGCAATAATTCCGCTGATGAATTCTATAAAGAAAAGTAGAGCATTAATGCCTAATAACAGTTTAAGTACTTTAGCTTGTCTCACAGGATCAGGTTCATTAGGTATATCGCCTGAAGAAAGCTGTGTTTCATCAAGTTTCGCCCCAAAACCCAGTCCTTCAAGTTTGGCCGTAATTTGCTGACTCCCTTCATTATGGAAGACTTTCAGTTTTCGATTGGGAAGATCAAAAGTAAGACCTTTAACTGCTTCAATATCTGCAAGAGCCATACGGACCATTTGCTCTTCAGCAGAGCAATCCATTTTAGGAATGGTATAGGTACTTGTTTGCTTAGCCTGTTGATTGCTTATATAAGTTTCAGTCTTCACAAGCTTTGCACCAAAACCCAAAGCTTCAAGTTTGGTAGTTATATTTTCATCTTTTTGATTATGTAGAACCTTTAAAGACCGGTTAGGTAAATCAAAGATGAGTTTTTGAACACCATCAATTGAAGATAGCGCCATACGAACCATCTGTTCTTCCGCAGAACAATCCATTTTGGGAACTAAGTATTCACTCATGTAGTGCGAATTTTTTAAAACGTCTTCAGTGCTTAAATTTTCTTTGGGATCAGAACCACAACAGGATTGAGCGGTATCTTCACAACTGTTTGAAGTGTTACAGCAAGGAGATGAAGATTTTTCTTCTTCCTCTTCACCACAACAGCTAAGCGTATTATTACAATTCTTTGAATTGTTTGCTTCTGCAATTGATGGATGATTTTCTTGTTGAGATTTCTTATCTTCGCATGGTGTTTCTTTACTACATCCACAACCACTCATAATTATACCCATTAAAAAAATTTATAAACTTTGAATATTAGAATCCCTATAGTTACTATAGAGTCAAGATTTTTTGGAAATACCAACTCAATGCATTTAAAAATTGGTGAACTCTCTAAAAAAACCTCATGTTCAGTATTAACAATTAGGTTTTATGAAAAGGAAGGTTTAATTCCGGAACCCGAAAGAACGGAAGGAAATTACCGCCTTTACGATATAGGCTATGTTGAGCGAATTAAGTTTATTTTGAATTGCCGAACTTTAAATATGAGTTTGAATGAAATTCGTCAATTACTCACCTATAAAGATAATCCCAAGAAAAATTGTTCAGATGTGAATGAATTAATTGACTTACATGTCAGTGCTATCAGAGAAAATATAATCAAGCAACAAAAGCTTATTGAACAATTATCTGATTTAAGAGGTACTTGTGATGGTTTATGTACAATTGACCAATGTGGAGTTCTAAAAAATCTAGCTTGATTATCTAGACCTATGCTTTTTCAAAAACTCTGTATATCTTTACTTAAGGCTGCAAAAAGATTAAGGTGACTTAAATTTTGTGATCAGATCTTAGATAGCTTTGGTTAGCTTCCGATTGGTGTTTTAAATACAGATTTGTGTATGAAGAGAAAAACATTTCTAATCCAGATATTGGTACTCTTATTCACATTCCAGAATATTTGGAGTGTGGCAGAGGCTGCTTGTCTGCATGAAATGCCAAACATACCCAATTCAATACTCTCTAATCCAATCGATTTAGACGAAAAGAGTGATAGTCCTCGTCAAGCACTTTATTCCCTAGAAAACTATAAAGAAATCTATGACTATTGTCAGAAGGTTTGTTTTAACGAAAAGTGCAGTCATTTCTCAAATACAATCGTGATTCAGATTGACCCACCCGATGATCTGAAGCTTAAAGCTAATTTTGAGACCGGCATTACCCCAACTTATTTGGGAATAACTTTTTATAAACCCCCTTATCTGGATCAATTAACCCCGCCTCCCGATTTGCCCCTACTATTGGTGGGGTAGTCTTATAAAAGCCCACCACTCCTAATTTCATTATGCGTGGGGCATTTTCATGTCAAAAAACAAATTACATCAGGATACCTCCATCCTGAATTTATCCTGGTCAGCCTTAGGTAGCGGTATCTTGCTATCTGCAATGATCAGCTTCAGTACTTCCGTAGTCGCCAGTACTCAAGATTTAACGCTGCAGCAAGCTATTGAGCAGGTTAACCAATATCAAGCGTCCCAAAATTTCTGGGAAACGCAAAACAGCATTAATGCCACGAATCTTCAGCAAAGTAAGCTGTTTAAAAATCCTGAACTGTCAGTTGAACAAACGGGATTTGGTTCAAATAATGAAAAAGAGCTTACCATTGGCATATCACAACCCTTGGATATTTTTGGTGAGCGAAGAGCAAACCAAAAATTAGCCAGTCTCTCTACAGATAAAACAGCGCTGAAACAGAAGATTTATCAAGCACAAATTGAGCTTGCAGTGAAATATGTATGGTCACAACTGGCCATTGCTGAACTTGAAAAAAACATTGTCAATGAACAACTTCGGGTGAGCCAAGAAAACCTTCAAGCAATCGAAAAGCGCTTTAATGCAGGCAGTATTGCCCAAGTAGATGTAAATCGCGCACGTTTAAGCCATGCTGAAAATATCCGTCTTTTTAGACAGGCAGACTTACAGGTACAAGTGGCCACCCAACAATTATCAAATTTATGGGGTACGTCTGATAAGTCATTGCAGGTAAACCTCTCTTCACAAAAGCTCTGGCCAAAATCGACTCATGAACAGGTTCAAGAATATTTAGCGGAAAACTACGTTGAGAAATATCGAGCTTTACTGGTATTAGAGTCTCAAGCAACGGTTGATCAACTAAGGGCAAAGGCACGTCCTAATCCTACTTTAAACCTGGGCGTTAACCGCACCCAATCCTTGGAAAACTCCACACAAAATCAATTAGTAGTCGGAGTCAGTGTACCGCTTAATATTTTCGATCGTCAGCAAAATGGCATAAAAATCGCGCAAGAAAAAATGAACTTATTAGAGCGTCAGAAAGAGTTTTATCTAAAGCAAAATGCGCTGCAAATAGGCACAATTTTAACCGAGTTGCAGGGTTTAGAGCTGCAATTCAAAGTCGTTGACGAGACTCAAATTCCTTTGGCGACTCAAGTTCAAAGTAAGACGCTACAAGGTTTCTTGGCAGGCAAGTTTGCTTTAACCGATGTTCAGCAAGCCACGCTTCAATTACAAGACATCCGTCTGCGTAAAGTCCAGTTGTTACGGGATGGCTGGCAAAAGGCCATTGAAGCAGAAAGTTTGAGCTTAGGCATTAGCCCAAGTGAAGTCATGTCGAAAGATGCTATTGCACAAATCAATCAAAACTTATGGCAAGACATACAGGCCATGCCTGTCATTGGTGGGGGAAATTAACATGTTCGATCTTAAAAACAGCTTAAAAAAACAGAGCGGAAAAATCTCTCAACCTCTACTGATTAGTTTGGTTATCGGCGCTACCGTACTCCTCAGTATTTTTTTGATCTTAACTGGTAAGAATAAATCGGAAACATCAGATGAACATGCCGAGGAAGAAGGGGGAGAAGAACATGGTGGTGAAACCGAAGAGCATGCAGAAGGTGTGAGCCTGACTGCCAAGCAACTGGTGGAACAGGGCATACAATTATCAGCGGTCGATCAAGGCCCGGTGGTTAAATTAAGTTCTTATCCTGCCAAACTGAATGTGAATACTGACCAGCAAGCGCACGTCTCACCGAGTTTTAGTGGTCATGTAGAAAATGTCTATGTAGAACTCGGTCAAAAAGTTCAGAAAGGACAGCCTTTGGCTGCGTTGCTTGTTCCTGATCTAGTTGATCAGCAGGCCAATCTTAAAATTGAACAAACCAACCTTGAACTGGCGAAACAAGACTATGATCGTGAGCGTCAGCTTTGGTCACAGGGCATTTCAGCAAAACAGGACTATCAACGTGCTTATAACAGCTATAAACGGGCACAAATTCAGGTTCAAGCGGCCCAATCACGTTTAAGTGCATTTGGTGCAGTGAATGCCAGTAACGGACGCTATATTTTGAAAGCTCCCATTTCTGGCGTGATCAGTAAAAAGGATTTGGTTCTCGGGGAAAATGTTCAGTTAGCCGATCAACTCTTTACGATAGACCGGTTAGATCAACTCTGGCTTGAGTTTATTGTTCCAAATTCTGAAATTATGGGCTTAGCCCCGAATCAAAAGATCGAATTTAAATCCTTGCAAACAGAAAAGGTTTATCAAGCTGTTATTCAGACTTTAAATACTGAAGCGGATATTCAAACAGGTCGTCTTCAGGTGCGAGCAAAAGTTGAATCGAATGCAACCGAATTACGTCCAAACTTGATGGTGAACGTACAGTTGCAACAACGGAGTGAAAGTACCGCATTACGGGTACTTAAGTCCGCAGTTCAGAATGTCGATGGAAAAGATGTGGTTTTTGTCGCCACTCAGCATGGACAAAAAGTTGAATTCAGTCCGCAACCGGTGAAATTAGGGCAATCATCTGGGGAGAGCCAATGGATTGAAGTGGTGAGTGGGCTTAGTCAGGGACAAAAATATGCCGCTCAAGGCAGTTTTTTACTGAAATCCGAGCTGGAAAAAGGAGAGGCTTCACATGAGCACTGAAACTCCTCAAATTCCAGACCACGAATCGGTAAAACCTGAAGGACTGTTTGATCGACTGATCCAGTTTTCTATCCATAACGCAATCTGGGTCATGCTGTTTATTGCGGCTTGGATTGCTATTGGTATTTATAGTTATCAAAAGTTACCGATTGATGCTGTACCAGATATTACCAACACTCAGGTGCAGATTAACACTTCAGCCAATGGTTTTACGGCTTTAGAAATGGAACAGCGGATTACATATCCAATCGAGAATGCCATGTCAGGCATGCCGAAAATGGAACAAACCCGTTCGATTTCACGCTACGGCTTATCGCAAGTGACCATCATTTTTGAAGATGGCACGGATATTTACTGGGCCAGACAGCTTATCAACCAGCGCTTGCAAGAAGCAATGGGAGAAATGCCTGAAGATGTGCAACCTAACATGTCACCTATTTCGACAGGTTTAGGTGAAATCTATCAATGGGTGATTAAAGCCGAACCAAATGCTAAAAAACCGGATGGGACCGCTTATTCGGCTATGGATTTACGTGAAATTCAGGATTGGATTGTAAGGCCACAATTACAGCGCGTAAAAGGCGTTGCGGAGATCAACAGCATTGGTGGCTTTAATAAAACCTATGTGGTTGCCCCGGATCTGAACCGATTGCAACAATTGCAAATTCCTTTGTCTGATTTACAAACTGCCTTAACAGAGAATAATGAAAACCGTGGTGCTGGCTATATTGAGAAAAATGGACAACAGCTAACGGTTCGTGTTCCCGGCACTTTAAACACGATTGAAGATATCCAGAACATCAGTATTGCCAATAAAAACGGCTATCCGATTCGGGTGGCAGATGTCGCCAATGTCTCAATTGGTCATGACTTAAGAACAGGGGCTGCAACCTATAATGGTGAAGAAACTGTATTGGGTATTGCCATGATGATGATGGGAGAAAATAGCCGTACCGTTGCTCAAGCCATTGATGAAAAGGTGCAATCGATCCAGCAATCGCTACCTAAAGGTGTGGTGATTGAGACTGTGTATGACCGTACGCATTTGGTTGATCGGGCGATCAAAACCGTTCAGAAAAATTTGATTGAGGGTGCAATCCTCGTCATTGTTATTTTATTTCTCTTTCTAGGTAATTTCCGTGCTGCGCTGATCACGGCTTGCGTTATTCCACTGTCAATGCTGTTTACCTTGACGGGAATGGCAGAGCAGAAGATTAGTGCAAATCTGATGAGTTTAGGGGCACTGGACTTCGGTATTATTATTGATGGTGCAGTGGTTATTGTAGAAAACTGTATCCGTCGGCTAGCAGAAGCTCAGAAGCTGAAAGGTGGTTTACTTAGCCGTTCTGAAAGATTTAAAGAAGTCTTCTTGGCTGCAAAACAGGCGCGTCGTCCTCTGATTTTTGGACAGTTAATTATTTTGGTGGTTTATCTACCTATCTTTACCCTGACGGGTGTAGAAGCCAAACTTTTCCATCCTATGGCAATGACTGTTGTACTGGCTTTAATTGGGGCCATGATTTTATCTGTCACTTTTGTGCCAGCCGCAGTTGCCCTATTTGTCACTGGAGAAGTCAAGGAAACCGAAAGTCGCTGGATGCATTGGCTTAAAACCAAATATGAACTGCTTTTAGATAAAGCCTATGAGCTTCGTTTATTTGTGACTATTGTGGCTGCCTGTATTTTAGTGCTTACGGGCGTGCTAGCCACTCAAACAGGTAGCGAGTTTGCACCTCAACTGGGTGAAGGTGATTTTGCTGTTCAGCAAATGCGTTCCCCAAGTACAGGGTTAGAACAGTCACTGAGAATGCAGGAAAATACTGAAAAGTTACTGTTGAAAGAATTTCCTGAAATTAAAGCGATCTTTGCCCGTACCGGTACAGCAGAAGTGGCCACAGATGTTATGCCACCCAACATTTCAGATGGCGTGGTACTGTTAAAACCTCATGATGAATGGCCTGATCCAAAACAAACGATTGATGAGCTTCGCCAAAGAATGATTACTTTCTTAGCGACATTGCCGGGAAATAACAGTGAGTTCTCGCAACCCATTGAACTGCGCTTTAACGAGTTAATTTCAGGGGTGCGAAGTGATGTGGGTGTCAAATTATTTGGTGATGACATGGAGATTCTAAATCGCGAAGCGAATAAAATTTCTCAAAAAATTAACTCAATTTCAGGCGCGACAGCCGTTAATGTAGAACAGACCAGTGGCTTACCCTTGTTGAATGTAGAGGTGGATAAGTCCAGAGCTGCACAATATGGCTTGTCGGTAAGAGCAATTCAGGATCTGGTAGCTACAAGTGTCGGTGGCCAGAATGTTGGAACAATTTTACAGGGAGACAAGCGTTTTGATTTTGTCATCCGTCTAGATGAATCCCAGCGTAGTCCTGAACAGTTAGCGGTACTTCCTATTCAATTGCCGAATGGTGGTTTAGTCCAACTGCAAGATGTGGCACGCGTTGAAAATATCCTGGGTATTAATCAGGTCAGCCGTGAAAATGGTAAACGTCGAGTGGTTATTACTGCAAATGTAGAAGGACGTGATTTAGGCTCATTCGTAACAGAGCTTCAGAGCACGTTATCCAAACAGGAATTACCAAGCGGTTATTGGATAGATTATGGCGGTCAATTTCAAAATCTGATGTCTGCAAAAGCGCGTATGCAATTGGTGGTTCCGCTCGCATTGTTGACGATCTTTATTTTATTGATGGCTGTATTCCATAATATCAAAGAAAGCTTACTGGTCTTTAGTGGTGTACCGTTTGCCTTATGTGGAGGCTTAATCGCGTTGTGGTTGCGTGACATTCCATTATCCATGTCAGCAGGGGTTGGCTTCATTGCACTATCGGGGGTGGCTGTACTGAATGGCTTAGTCATGCTCACCTTTATCAAAGAGTTGCGACAACAATATGACCTTTATTATGCAACGTGGCAGGGTGCAATTTTGCGTCTTAGACCTGTGCTGATGACCGCTTGTGTGGCGTCCCTTGGGTTTGTCCCGATGGCTTTGGCAACCGGAACTGGGGCAGAAGTACAGAGACCTTTAGCAACAGTGGTTATTGGAGGAATTATCTCCTCTACCCTGCTTACATTGGTTTTATTGCCCGTACTGTACCGCTGGATGAATGAAAAGAAAGTTTCTTAATCCAATAGATTAGTCGATTTACAGCAGAGATATTGGCTGTTATCCAATATCTCTGCTCATCATAAATAGAATAAGGAAAATATTTTATGTCAGAACATCATGATCATAGCCATGCGGTTGTTACTGAAGAAAATAGTAAGAAGTTAATGGTTGCCTTAGGTTTAACGACTACTTTTTTAATAGTAGAAGTTGTCGCTGCTTTTATTACCCAAAGTTTGGCTTTGTTATCTGATGCAGCTCATATGTTTACTGATGTAGCCGCTTTAGCTATTGCTCTTGCCGCTATCAAAATTGGTAAAAAAGCCGCAGATGATAAAAGAACTTTTGGCTATCAGCGATTTGAAATTTTAGCGGCTCTGTTTAATGCGGTGATGCTTTTTGTGGTAGCAATATATATTGTATATGAAGCTTATCAACGTTTTACGAACCCTGCTGAAATTCAAAGTGTTGAAATGATGATTGTCGCGGTCATTGGTTTGGTCGTAAATTTGATTTCAATGAAAATCCTTTCTGCGAGTGCTGAAGGAAGTCTAAATATAAAAGGTGCATATTTAGAAGTTCTTAGTGATGCTCTAGGATCGATAGGCGTGATTATCGGAGGAATAGTTATTTATTTTACCCAGTGGATGTGGGTAGATACCTTAATCGCTGTGTTAATTGGCTTCTGGGTCTTACCTCGAACTTGGATTTTATTAAAACAAAGTATTAATATTCTGCTTGAAGGAGTTCCTGATGAGATTGATATTGAGTCGTTAAGAAATGATTTATTGAAGCTAGAGGGCGTTGAAGGGATTCATCAGTTGAAAGTCTGGGCTATATCCTCAAAAAATATTCATTTAACTGCTCATTTGGTTGCTCCGAATAGCAATACAGATCAACTCTATCAAAAGGCCTTAGAAGTTCTAAAACATAATCATAATATTACTGAAATTACGTTACAAATAGAAAGTACGGAATGTAATACATTGGAACAGCATAAACATTAAAGTGCTGCTCTTTCTACATAATGGACAGATGACTAGGCTGATAAACCTTACCATTTTCCTGTATTACACTTCTATTTATCACACGCACTTTAAACGGCACTGTTGCAAATAACCACGAAT
>NZ_DFRO01000044.1:0-19470 GCF_002381195.1 Acinetobacter sp. UBA3461
CAGCCTATTTGCAACAGTGCCCTAAAAATTCCATCTAATGTGAATGTTGATCATTGGAAGAGTTTTATTCAAATGAGAGAAGAGATTAATAATCCTTTAACGCCTAGTGGTGCTAAAGCTCTTTTAAAGAAACTTGAAGAGTATGGAATTGATGCTAATCAGAGTTTAATCAATGCAATTATTGGAAATTATTCCAATGTATTAGAACCAAACTACGAAAGAGTCAGCTGCGGCCCCTCTCGAACTCACCATAATTTATTAGAACGATAAAGCATCTATAAATTGAACAGAGCCAATATGTCAGCCCATACAAATCCTTGAGGTATTTATCTTAGGGACTTGTATGGGGCAAAAATTAGAAAATGTAAATTCAATTAATCAATGCAATAACTATATGAAAATATGGAATGAATGAGATTTTATGAAATAAAGGATGGCTAGGGTGCCATCCTTTTATTTTTATTCATTAGTACTGTGCCTGACCAGGAATCCAGTTAGTGCCTGCCAGCGGAACACGTGCCATTGCAGCAGCTTCTACATTCAATGCCACCAAATCTTCTGGATCAAGGTTGTGCAAATGTGATTTACCACATGCTCGCGCCATTGTTTGTGCTTCTAACACAAGCACACGCAGGTAGTTTGCAAGATGGCGTCCCCCTTCTACAGGATCTAAACGTTTAGATAACTCAGGATCTTGTGTGGTGATACCAGCTGGATCACGGCCATTTTGCCAGTCATCATAGTAACCTGCTGCAGAACCAATTTCTTTTAGTTCTTTATCCAGACGCGGATGGTTATCCCCTAGAGCAATTAGTGCTGCTGTACCAATGGCAACTGCATCAGCTCCTAGTGCCATCGCTTTAGCCACATCTGCACCGGTACGAATACCACCTGATACAATCAGTTGGACTTTTCGATGCATACCCATTTCCTGAAGTGCTTGAACCGCTTGAGGAATGGCTGGAAGAATTGGGATACCTACATGTTCAATAAATACCTCTTGGGTTGCTGCTGTCCCGCCTTGCATGCCATCCAGTACGATTACATCTGCACCGGCTTTCACAGCAAGCTTCACGTCATAATAAGGACGGCTTGCACCAATTTTTACATAAATTGGTTTTTCCCAATCTGTGATTTCACGGATTTCCGCAATCTTGATTGCAAGATCATCTGGACCTGTCCAGTCAGGATGACGACAAGCACTGCGTTGATCTACACCTACTGGTAAAGTACGCATACCAGCAACACGCTCAGTTACTTTCATGCCAAGTAACATGCCACCACCACCTGGTTTTGCACCTTGACCTAATACGATTTCAATTGCATCAGCTTTACGCAAATCATCTGGGTTCATGCCATAACGAGATGGTAGGTATTGATAGACCAAGGTCTCTGAGTGACCACGTTCCTCAGGTGTCATACCACCATCACCTGTAGTAGTTGATGTGCCCACCATTGATGCACCACGGCCTAAAGATTCTTTGGCATTGGCAGAGAGAGCACCAAAACTCATGCCGGCAATGGTCACAGGAATTTTTAGATGAATTGGTTTTTTCGCAAAACGTGTGCCCAGTACCACATCAGTACCGCATTTTTCACGATAACCCTCCAATGGGTAACGTGACATGCTGGCACCTAATAACAATAAGTCATCAAAATGCGGGACTTTACGTTTTGTGCCACCTCCGCGAATATCATAAATACCTGTCGCTGCTGCACGTTGAATTTCCTGAATCGTTAAACGGTCAAATGTCGCTGATTCACGTAACACTGGTTCAAATTCTTGGATAGTTTGAGTCATGATTTTATTCTCCGTATTACGTTATTCTTAGTACGCTGATGCGTTGTCGACTTTGAAGTTATATAGCTGACGTGCTGAGCCATAGCGTTTAAATGCTTTTGGATCTTCATCAAACCCTGCTTTAGCCAAAAGTTCAGCAAGCTCGTTCAAATGTTCTTCTCGCATTTCTTTTTCGATACAGTCTGAACCCAATGATTTCACTGCACCTTTAACATAAATTCGTGTTTCATACAGTGAGTCACCAAGTGCATCACCAGCATCCCCACAAACCACTAATCGACCTGCTTGTCCCATAAAACAGCTCATATGACCGATACTGCCACCGACAACAATATCGACACCTTTCATGGAGATACCACAACGAGCCCCTGCATCGCCTTCAATCACCAGTAAGCCACCATGCGCTGTTGCACCTGCTGCTTGAGATGCATTGCCCTTAACATGCACTGAGCCGGACATCATATTTTCTGCACAACCCACACCAACATTGCCATTCACAACAATATCCGCTTCTTGGTTCATACCGGCACAGTAGTAACCTGCATGACCATCAATGGTCACTTTTACTGGGGCTTTAATACCGACTGCAATATTGTGCTGCCCTGCTGGATTTTTGACTGTCCATTCGCTAATCGAAGCCACCGCTTCAGCATCATGCAATGCTTGGTTAAGTTCACGAATACTATCTACGCTTAAGTCGTATTGGTCTTTCAGTTCTACTGCGTTTAATTGTTCTGCTACTGCACTGTTCATAATCTTAATTCTCCTGATGATCTTTTACTTAAGCCGCGTCTTTCGAACGTTCCCATACATATAAGGTGGCAGGTTCTGGTTCCCAAACTCGAGCCTTATCGATATTTGGTAGAGAAGCCAAGGCCTGATATTCAGACGCCATTGCAACGTAGTCATCAGTTTCAGC
Source organism: Acinetobacter sp. UBA3461 (assembly GCF_002381195.1). Taxonomy (NCBI): domain Bacteria; kingdom Pseudomonadati; phylum Pseudomonadota; class Gammaproteobacteria; order Moraxellales; family Moraxellaceae; genus Acinetobacter; species Acinetobacter sp. UBA3461. Next base: position 2,721 of record NZ_DFRO01000044.1, read on the forward strand.
AAGGACAGCTGGTTTGCATGCAATCGGATCACGAATCACGGCAAAACCATCTTTGGTTCCAATCGCAAAGGTAAAGAAACCGTCTAAATCATCTAAAGCATTGTCGAGTGCTTGAGCCAAGCTATCACCTTGTTGAAGACGCCAAGTCAAATACCCTGCTGCAACTTCTGTATCGTTGTCTGTTTCAAAATGAATGCCTTCACGTTTCAATTCTTGGCGTAAGCGTGCGTGATTCGATAATGAGCCGTTATGTACTAGGCACAAATCAGCGCCGGTAGAAAATGGATGGCTGCCTTCCATCGTTACAGCACTCTCTGTTGCCATACGGGTATGTCCGATGATATGGCTACCTTTCATTTTTGAGAGGCCAAAACGTTCAGAAATTTCAGCTGGAAGCCCCATACCTTTGAGGATTTCAATGCTTAGTCCGGCACTCATAATTTTGAGTTGTGGTGCCAATTTAGTAATCGCTGTACGGACTGTATCCTCATCCGCCTTTACTTTAATGACTGCTGCGGTCGCATTGGTAAACCAGTCTAATTCTGCATTTAATTCAGTCGCAAGTTCGGCAATAAAGGTATCCCAAATAAAAGCTTCATCAGTACTTTGTAAAGTGAGTTTAACCCAGCCTTCTTGTACTTCATCACCATAAATGGCAAAGCCTGCACTGTCTGGCCCACGGCCTGTCATTGACTCAAGCATCGGTTCAAATAATTTGCCAAGTTGCGATTCCAATGCCGGATTTTTAAGATATAAACCAACGATTCCACACATAGTTGTTCTCCACTACATTATTTTTTCAATGTTTAAAAGTTATGAATTAAAAGAATTCGGTATAACGTTGAATTTCCCAGTCAGACACATGGCGGCAATACTCCACCCACTCCATGCTCTTTTGATCAATGAATTCATCGACAATTTCTGCGCCTAATTTTTCGTGGAAAAGCGGATCGGCTTTGAGGGCTACGACTGCCTCTTTGAGTGACTGGGGTAAAGTTTCAATGCCACGCGCAGCAATTTCTTCCAGGCTTAAGGTATACAAATTTTCATTACACACCGGTGGTGGTGTCAGTTCACGTTCAATGCCATCTAGACCTGCAGCGATAATTGCGGCTGTTACCAGATAAGGATTACAACCTGCATCCGGTAGACGAAGCTCAATACGTCCATATGGAATACGAACCATGGCTGATCGGTTATTTGAACCGTAAGCGATAAATGCCGGTGCCCATGTCGCACCTGAAAGTGAGCGCCCTACTACTAAACGTTTATATGAATTGACTGTCGGTGCACAGAAAGCACAGAGTGCTGGTGCATGTGCCAAAAGACCTGCAATAAAGTGATAGGCCATTTTGGATAGCCCCATACCACTTGGGTCACTTGGATCATGGAATAAATTTTTGGATTCATCACTTCCTATCGATAAGTGGAAGTGCATCCCATTACCTGCACGCTTCGGATCCGGCTTCGGCATAAATGAACAGACCATACCCAAATCATTGGCAATTTCACCTGCTGCCATGCGGAAGAAGGTAAACATGTCTGCCGAATTCATGGCATCAGAATAGGTATAGTTAATTTCAAACTGACCATTGGCATCTTCATGGTCAATTTGGTAGATATCAAAACCAACTGGGATCAAGGCTTCTGTGAGCTTTTCCAGAAACTGGCGTGAACGGGACAAGCCTTTATAGTCATAACACGGCTTATCGAGATTATCCGAATCATCGACCATTTTGAGTTTGCCGTCTTCAGTACGACGGAACAAACTAAATTCTGGTTCTAGACCAGTGTTCAGTGTCCAGCCTTTAGCAGACAAGCGTTGAACTTGGCGACGTAACACATAACGAGAGTCATAAGGGTGAGGCTGCCCATTGACATAACCTTCACAGACTACACGACCATAGCCTGGCTGCCATGGCACGGGTGTCAAAGTAGATAGATCACCCTTGACCATGAAATCTGGTCCATGCGGTTGCATACCCATACCTGAAATTGCAAAGCCTGCAAATCCAACACCATCACCTTCAATTGCTTTTAAACCTGAGATCGGTACAGATTTGGTTTTTGCAGCCCCATGGATATCTACGAATTGAGCCAATACATATTTTAATTCATGCTCATCAATCACCTTTTGTACTTCTGGTCGGTACTTTGGCTTGCTTATTATCTGATGATCAAATATCTCTTTTACAGCCTGTTGCAACATGATTGACATACTCCAATATGACAAGACAACTTTTGGCGTGAAAAATGTCCATTAAGAAATGAATTACATTATTCAACACAAGAAATTTTATTTCCTAATAGGAATAGCAATTCTCTTGCCAACTTTTCATTTCCATAGTCAAAATTTGATTTTTTCTATAAAATATCAATATTCATATTAGGAATATATTTTTCCTGAAAATAAATTTTGGAGTTGTTAGTATTTTCCATCCAAAATTTAACTTGACTACAAATGATTTAGACTCAAAAGAGTGCAGGTTGATCCAGAATGAAACAAACAAAGAATGGTATGAAGTTAGAACAATACATTGGTATTCAGATTAAACGTTATCGTCAGGAACAAGGTCTCAAACTGTCAGATGTTGCCCAGATCTCTGAAATTAGCCAGGGCATGCTGAGTAAAATTGAAAATGCACAGGTATCTACGAGTCTGGAAACCTTAAGTCGTCTTTGTGAAGTATTAGGTATTCCTTTATCAACTTTATTTAGTCAATATGATCAGCAGGAAAGCCATGCCATGCTGGTTAAATCCGGTGAAGGCATGGAAGTCGTGCGCCGGGGTACGGATAAAGGCCATACTTATCATTTGTTGACTCATTCACGCGGACCTAAGAAAAATTTTGAGGCGTATTTAGTCAGTATTGATGATGAAAATGAAGAATTTCCTGATTTCTCTCATCCAGGTACAGAGATGTTGTATTTAATTGAAGGTGAACTCATCTATCGCCATGGTGATGAAACCTTTCACATGCATCCAGGTGACTGCCTAACCTTAGAAGGTGAAATTCCACATGGACCGGCCCAATTAATTCAAGTCCCTATTCGTTTATTGTCGATGGTCAATTACTCTCAAACAGCTGCCGAATAATTTGATTTATTCTCTAATTAAAAGATGGCTTCATGCCATCTTTTTTATTTTCATATAGTTAAATATATTTTTGATCAAAAACAGATCAATGGTATGAGAATTGCTTTAATAACAAGAAAATAATATTCCTTATAGGAATAAATATTTTGTCATTCAATTTCGTAAAAGAACATGAACTGATACGTAAAATTTTCTGTGATTCAGGAGCAATCATGAAATTAACTTCCATAAAACAGCTTACTTTTTATAGCCTCATCATATTCCCCTCCTTATGTTTTGCCGCAGAGACTGAAATGGATAAGGCTTCAACCGTATGGATGATCATTTCATCTTTACTGGTACTGTTCATGTGTATTCCTGGACTTGCATTATTCTATGGAGGCATGGTCCGAACAAAAAATGTGTTATCTATCTTTACCCAGTTTCTTGGGATTGCCGGTGTGGTCTCTGTACTGTGGGTAGCTTTCGTTTACAGCATGACCGCTGATGGAACCAACATGGCTGAAGGTGTCTACAATCTAAATAGTTTTGTTGGTGGCTTAAATAAAGCTTTTCTCATCGGTATTGATGAAAATACCCTGATTGGTGGTGTACCTGAATATGTCTTGCTCACGTTCGGTTTAGCTTTCGCAATTATTACTCCCTGTATTGTGGTGGGAGGATTTGCTGAACGCATGAAATTCAGTGCTGTGATGCTGTTCAGTATTTTATGGCTCATCATTGTTTATGCACCTGTGAACCATATTGTTTGGGGCGGAAGCGGTGCATTATTTCATAATTGGGGTGTACTTGATTTCGCGGGCGGGACTGCAATTCATATCAATGCCGGGATTGCTGCTCTAGTCGGGGCTTTCGTTTTAGGTCGTCGTAAAGGATGGCCAACTACACCTATGCCTCCGCATAATGTCATCTTTACACTGATGGGGATGGCCTTTTTATGGTTGGGTTGGTTTGGTTTTAATGTCGGCTCTGCACTTGCAATCAATGAATCCGCGATCGTGGCATTCATCACAACCATGTTTGCGACTTGTACTGGCATCTTGGGATGGTTGGTCATCGAAAAGATTAAAAGTGGTCATGTCACTGCATTAGGCTTAGCTTCAGGTGCAATTGCTGGACTGGTTGGTATTACGCCTGCTTGTGCTTTCGTTGGTCCCTTAAGTGCCCTATTCATTGGTTTTGTCAGTGCAATCGGGTGTTATTATGCGATCACAGTATTGAAGAAAAAATTAGGCGTAGATGATGCCTTAGATGTTTTTGCCCTACATGGTATCGGTGGGATCATCGGTTGTATTCTCACAGGTGTATTCTGTGTCCCAGCACTAGGCGGAAAAGTTGAAGGTATTGAAATTATTCCTCAGGTCACTGCTCAAATTGCCAGTATTATTGTCACTATCATTTATTCAGGTCTTGTGACCTGGATCATTATGAAAGTGGTAGACAAAATGATTGGTTTACGTGCAAGTCCTGAAGCAGAACAAAAAGGTTTGGATATTAGCGATCACAATGAGCGTGCTTATAACAATTAATTCAATCCCACATTCATCAAGAGCCTTGCGCTCTTGATGAATGCAAGTAGTTCCCCATTTTTATCTTTGTTTATCTATTCATTAATTTCTCATAAGCGTCTTTAATTAAATAATTTAAAGATTTCTTTTTGTTTTGCACCTTTTACTTCACAGGTCTATATAGTTCATAAGCTTCCATTATTATTGTCATACCTCTTGGAGATTCAATCATGATTTCTCTTGTCCTTAAATGTATCTAAAATTTACATAATACACACTATACGAAACCATCCTGTAAGCCTAAATTATTATTTTAATTCAATTATTTAGTTCAAAAAAATTCTAGACCTACCTAACTGGACTTTTTATACTTTTGCCATGTTCCACGCATGTTATTTGATCAGCGTTCCACAATGGTGCTTACTCTAACTTATTAACGAATAAATACTTAGTTGAGTAACATATGTAGAAAATGGCTGCCCGTTTACACGAACAGCCATTTGAGGGTTTACAGGTAGGGGGAAACTTTTTAGATCAAAGCTTCAATGCCAACAACTTGACCATTAAATTCCTGAATTGCATCGACCAGTACTTCCCAAAGATAAAGAGACATTGTACGGTCGCATAAAATATTAAATTTTGCTGCTACATCATCGCTGACATTCATCACGATTGCATTGATACGTGCGACTGATGTTTGTGCCACCTGGCCTCTTAAAAAGGCTTCTTCAGATAAATCTACTGCACAGAGTTTCGCCATGATCAAAGCAATCGATGGGCCTGTAAGCTGTAAACAAGCATGGCTGTCCTGACGTGGCAACAAATAATTGAGACGATCATCCATGACCCAGTTTTTTTCTAGATCTATAATCTTCTTACCAAAATCATCTAGACCACCCAAAAGCAGATATTCTGTTGCAGATAAACGTGCAACATAGCTGCCATCTTGCTGGGTAATCAATGTATTAGGTGTTTGTGGTAACTCAAAACCATGGTCAAGTAAAAATTCAGCAGTATCGATCCCTCGGAAGCCAACACGAGGTAAATTAGTTAAATCGACCAATGCACATTTTTGAACTGCACCACGGTCATCCAAACCACCCGCTAAAAATAATTTTCCAGCGCCAAAAGATTGGTAATGTCCCGCAACATTTTGAATTGGGCTACGTTCTGCTTGATATAAATTTTTCATAATTAAGCTACCTCCTGACGCACGCCTTCTGGATCATAAAATGGAGCTTTCACTACCGTCCCATATACAATTTCCCCTTTTTCCACGCGAATTGGAAATTGTTGGCCAACCTCACTTTGCTCTATGCTGACATAAGCCATACCAATGATTTGATCTAAAGTTGGTGAGAATTCACAAGAGGTAATGTTGCCTGTGATATTTTCATCATTGAGCACGATATGACCTTCAAGAGGTTGAGTCTGTTGCTTATCTAATACAAAAGACACCAGTTTACGTTTCAATGGTTGTTTACTGAGGATATCAATGGAACGTTTACCCACAAACCAGGGTTTAGATTTAGCAACTGCCCAACCCAAATCACATTCCAAAGGATGAGTCATGCCATCTGTTTCCTGACTAATGATGATGTGGCCTTTTTCCAAACGTAATAAACGCTGTGCTTCCACACCGAAAGGCTGAATCTGAAATTCTTGACCTGCGCCTATGAGATGATCCCAAAGGAACTCGCCATAACGTGCTGGATAATGGATTTCGTAACCAAGCTCGCCTACAAAGCCAACACGTAGCAGACGTACAGGAATGCCTTGAATTGTGCCAAGACGTAGACCTAAATATGGGAAAGCTTCATTGCTAAAATCCACATCGTGGCAGACTTTTTCCATCACTTTGCGTGAATTGGGCCCTGCGATATTTACTGCGGTAAATGCACTGGTGACATTAGTAATATCTACGTTTAAGCGCCATTGCACATTCCATTTCAACATCTGCTGATAGATTCGATCCACACCACTTGTGGTTGCTGTCACATAAAAATGATTGTCACTGAGACGTCCAGCAACACCGTCATCGATGATCACACCATCCTCTGCGGCCATGACTGCATAACGGGTTTTACCTACTGGCAATTTAGCAAAGGCAAAGGTATACATACGATTTAAAAACTCTGCGCTGTCGGTACCGCGGATTTCAAGCCCGCCTAGTGTTGAAACATCGATGATGCCAACATTTTTTCGTACATTCAGTACTTCACGTTCAATATTTTCTAAACGCTGTTCAGGGTTGCCATAAAATGCCGGACGTTGCCAATTGCCTGCAGGCATCATTTTCGCACCTAGTTCGAGGTGACGTCGGTGCATGGCTGTTTGACGGTAAGGATCAAAACCACGACCAGCAATGTGTGCCAGCTTTTCAGCAGTAAATGGTGGACGTGCTGTCGTTACCCCGGTTTCACTGACACTGCGATCGGTATGTTTTGCTACCAAGCGTGCCGTCGGTAATGCGGAATGTCGACCTTGTGATGGCCCCATGCCGACCGTTGAGAAGCGTTTAACCAATTGCACATCACGGTAACCGCTTTTTGTGGCATTAATGATGTCCTTGATTTGTAGGTCTTCATCATAATCGACAAATTCTTTACCTTTAGGATGTTCAAAGATCGGCCATGGATAGTTAACCGCAGCTTCTTTAAAGGTAATTTTATCAACCTGATGTGTATCATTTAAAATGGCATGAATAGCATTTTTTGCTGATTGTGCTGCATCTGCCAGGACATTCTCAAGTGCATGAACACCATTGACCGAGCCTGCAATATGTAGCCCTTCGACTAAGCCTGAAATACTGAACTGTGCTTGCGTATCGTTATAACTAAGTTTACCGCCTGCCTGACACAGCAACTGATAAACAGGCATATATCCGGAAGACATGGCCAATACATCACATTTTAAATAATGTGCATGTTCCGATACTTGACCTTCAGCCGTAATCTGACGTACATCAATGCTTGTAACATGCAACATGCCTTTACTATGCAGTGCCTCATATACAGTACTATTGAAATAACAAGGAATTTTATTTTGTTCCACTGCTTTTTGGATTTCAGTATTTGCTGCACCTGAACGCATCTCAATTAAAGCGACCACATTAAGTCCCGCTTCAACCAGATCCAGTGCGGCTAAGTACCCATCATCATTACCCGTTAAAATGGCAATTTTTTGTCCAGGTTTGACTGCATAAAGTTTCACAAGACGCTGTACAGCACTGGTCAACATCACCCCTGGCAAATCATTATTTCTAAACACCACAGGCTGATCAAAGCTACCACTAGCTACGATGCATTGTTTGGCACGTACCTTATACATGCGTTTGCCCTGAATAATTGGCAAATAATGATCGGTAAACCAAGCATTACAAATCGCCTGTTTCAGTACGGTAATCTTAGGATGATTTTCAACTTTTTGAATCAGCTCGGCTTTAATGGCTTGCGCTTTTTGTGCATCTACATCAAAGCGTGCATAGTTTAAGCTACCACCTAGTATTTTATCCTGCTCAATGAGTAGCACTTTTAAACCAGCTTCAGCTGCAGTCAGTGCTGCCTGAAGCCCTGCAGGTCCTGCGCCAATCACTGTAACATCAGTAAACAAATAAGCTTTATCGTAATATTCAGGCTCGAAGTTGAGATCAAGTACCCCCAGCCCAGCTTTTTTACGAATCATCGGCTCCCAGAGTTTCCACACCCCTTTTGGTTTGTAGAAAGAGCGGTAATAAAAACCAACCGGCATAAATTTGGAAAAATGTCCCAAAAATGCATCGGAGTCTTTCATTAATGAACCCGAATAATTTTGCCCAGTGGCACAGACTGCTTGTTCAATCTCTGTTGTATCCGCCAATACATTCGGCTCTTGTGGCAATTGAATTAAAGTATTGGCATCTTGACCCGCCATAGTCAGTGGCGCACGTGGACGATGATATTTAAATGAACGTGACATCACCCAACGGCCACTGGCAATTAACGCGCTGGCAATCGTGTCACCGGCAAAACCTTTAAACTTTTGACCATCAAATTCAAATTCGACTTTTTGATCACGTTGAATGAGTAATCCATATGGTGCTGGAAGGCGATCTAATCCTGTATTGCTCATGCGACTACCCCCTGTTGTGGTACTTGAGACTGACTTTGTTTTTGTTCTATTGCAAAATCAACGCGTTGATTGAAAAGTTCTTTGGCATCATAGGTCCGAATAATTTCATCGCTGGCTGTATGACGTTCTGCAATGAACCAGTAACTACTTGGCGTATGCATCCACCATTCACGAACAATGGCAATCTGATTGTCTTTATTAAAGACATAATCCGCCCATTGTTCATCGGTGCAGGTATTTTGATCCGGCATTTCACGCACTTCACCGCCATAGCTAAACTCACTGATATTGCGTGGGCCGTTTAAAGGACAAATCATAATTTTCATGTTATTACTCCTTAGTGGCTTGCTGCAGTTGCACCCATTTCATTGACTTGCTGGAAACGGCTGAAACGTGAAAGCTCAAATGGTTTAATCAAGTCAGGAGTTTTTCCTGTTGCTACCAGTTCCGCCATGGTCTTGCCGCAGATCGGTGTAGACTTGAATCCCCAAGTCCCCCAGCCTGCATCAAGGTAATAATTGTCATATGGTGATTTACCCATGATTGGACTATAGTCCGGTGTCATATCGGTAATCCCGGCCCATTGACGCATAAGTTTGACGTTGGCCATAAATGGGAACATCTCAATCGCATGAGCAAGTAGACTTTCTTTTAAATCTAATGTGGAACGGGTGTTATACAGTGGATATGGATCTGAACCACCGCCAAATACGATTTCTCCGCGACTGGTTTGTTGTACATAGCAATGCAATGCCGATGAGCTCACCAGTGGATTGATAAAAGGTTTAAAAGGCTGAGACACCATCGCTTGCAATGGAAAGGTATGAATTGGTGAACGAATACGCAGCTTGTTCATCAGTAGACTTGAAGCACCGGCGATTGCCTGAACTACACATCCACACTGCACCGTTCCACGGTTGGTCTTTACAGCAGTAACCCGATTTCCCTCAGTGACGAAGTCCTGAACTTCAGTGAGCTGATGAATTTCAACACCACGCTTAGATGCGCCTTTCGCATATCCCCATGCCACCGCATCATGCCGTGCAGTCGCCCCATCGATATGCCATAAACCTGCTAAAACGGGCAAATGTGCAGGATCAAGATTCAGACAAGGAACTAATTCTTTAATTTGCTGACGGTCAATCATTTCAGTACGACCACCAAAATGTTTATTTACCTCAGCTCGTTGACGAAAAGCACGTACTGTTGAATCAGTATGTGCTAGCGTGAGCTGTCCACGCTCTGAATACATGATGTTGAAATCAAACTCATTGGACAAATTTTTAAACATATTGACTGATTCTGAATAGAACTTCACACCTTCAGAAGTCAGATAGTTAGAACGAATGACGGCTGTATTTCGGGCTGTATTACCACCACCTAAATATGATTTTTCCAATACGGCAATATTGGTAATGCCTTCATATTTCGCTAAATAATAAGCTGTAGCGAGACCATGCCCACCACCACCAATAATCACCACATCATAGTGTGACTTCAGGTCTTTAGGTGGAGGTAAATCAACCTCTACAGGATATTCACTGCTTAATCCGTATTTGAGTAAACCCAATGGCATGATGCATCCTCCACGACATTTAACATGTCAGTTGTAATTCTTTATCTTGATGACTGTATTTGCTGATGAGCTGCAGCAATTGTATTTTTCATTAAATAAGCGATGGTCATGGGTCCTACACCGCCAGGGACAGGAGTAATTGCTTTGACTTTGCCTACAACCGCATCAAAGTCCACATCTCCTACTAGCTTATTCTTGCCATCCACCTGAATCCGGTTAATTCCGACATCAATCACGATCGAATTTTCATTAAGGTAAGCTCCATCCAGCATTTGTGGGCATCCTACTGCAGCCACCACAATGTCAGCCTGTTTGCAAATCGCTTGAATGTTTCTCGTCTTGGAATGAACGATAGTGACCGTACAATTTTCTTTAAGCAGTAAAGCCGCCATCGGTTTACCGACAATATTAGAGCGTCCGACTACAACTGCATTGAGACCACTCAGATCAGGTCCAAGCGTATCTTTGAGTAAACGGATACAGCCTGTTGGGGTACAAGGGGTCAAGACGTCACGTCCCTGGCTTAACCCACCCACATTTTCACTATGAAAACCATCAACATCCTTTTTAGGATTTATGCGTTCTAACACACTATTTTCATCTATATGTTTCGGTAAAGGCAGCTGGACCAAAATTCCATGCACAGTAGTATCAGCATTCAACGCATCTATCTGAGCAAGCAGTGTGTTTTGAGAAGTATCTGCGCTTAACCGGAATTCAAGAGAACGTATGCCTACGTAACCTGCTTTTTCTACTTTGTTACGCACATAGACATGGCTGGCAGGATCATTACCGACCAATACCACGGCTAAACAAGGTTCGATGCCCTGCTGCTTCAGATCCAGCACTTCTGCTTTAACTTCATCCAAAACAGTTTGTGCTGTCGATTTACCATCTATGATTTGCATCGTCTGGTGAGTTTGGAGTGCTATATTCATTTAAACACCACCGTACGATCGTCATTCAGGAATACACGGTGCTCAACGAAATATTTGACAGCTTTAGACAAAGCTATAGTCTCAGTATCACGGCCCACCGAAACCAAATCATCTGGCAAATAAGCATGATCAACACGCTGTATTTCCTGTTCAATAATTGGACCTTCATCCAGATCACCTGTAACAAAGTGAGCCGTTGCACCAATGAGTTTTACACCACGCTCAAAGGCTTGATGATAAGGTTTAGCACCTTTAAATCCAGGCAAGAAAGAATGATGGATATTAATGGCACGCCCTGATAAAGCTTTGCATAAGTCATCTGAAAGAATTTGCATATAGCGCGCAAGAATGACTAATTCCGTTTTAGTCTCATCTACAATTTTGAGTAATTCAGCCTCTTGTTGTGCTTTGGTTTCTTTAGTAACAGGTAAATAAATAAAACGGATGCCTTCACGTTCAGCAATTGGACGTAAATCTAAATGGTTGGAAACAATCGCGGTGATTTGAAAATCCAGTTCACCTTTGTGATGGCGATATAAAAGATTGAGAAAGCAGTGATCAAATTTACTGACCATGATTAAGACTTTCATTGGGCTATCACAGTCATAAAAGTCCGCCTGCATGGCAAATTGAGCTTTGACAGTTTCAAAACCATTTGTTAAAGCCTCGATATCGCCCTTGCCTTCATTAAAGCGAAACACAATACGAGTAAAAAACTGTCCTGTGGTTTCGTCATCATATTGTGACATTTCACTGATATAGCATTGATTCTGCGCTAGATAACCAGTCACGGCTGCCACAATGCCAGATGCTGCAGGACAAGTAATTTTTAAAATGTATTGTTTATTTGGATTGGATAACATGGCCTGATTTCCCTCAGAATTTCCAATTTGGTGCATAAGTTCAATGGAATGATTTATTTCCCTTCAGGAAAATAAATTTCTCTTTAGGAATTTATATTGGATTTTTTTTAAGCTGTCTAGCGCTTTATGAATATTTTTTTACTATTAGTAATATTTATTTTTATTTATATTTTTCATAGACATAAATAAATATCAATGAGGATTTTTTCCTCATTGAATAGTGATCTTATCTATGCTCAGCTTAGAGTTACCTTTATACAAAATAATGGGCTTTTATCTCTTTTGGACCCCTGAAAATATTCTTCACAAAATAATCAGCAAAAATTGCGCCAATATAAATAACTTTGACATAGTAGTGACTTAGGAATGCTCGCTTTTAGCTCTAAAAACATCAGGTTCACTAAGTTCATGAATCACTTAAAATTAAATTATGAATTTAATTAAGTGTATGAAAATATTTAAAATTAATAATTATATTAATTATGAAGTGGACTTTAGGTGGCACTGTTGCAAATAACCACTAATGGTAAGCTGAATCCTCTTTTAGCTAAAGGTACAGCATATGAATCCCTTCTTCAGGGCGAAATCATTCTTTGGGCTGTGCGCTAGTATTGTAAATATGGCATTAGCTATCGTGAACTGCAGGAAATGCTGGCCGAACGTGGTGTGAATGTTGATCACACGACTATTTATCGTTGGGTTCAGGCGCTTGGATCGCGGAATCCAGAGGTCATTGGCAGTCATCCAACGACGAAGCGTTTCTACAGGGATATTCAGGTCAAACATGCTGCTGAGTTTTTCATGCGCTAAGGTTGGGCCAAAGCCCAGCAGATGTTCAGAAATAATGGAAAGACATTTTGATTTTAACAAGTCATCATGGCGACGATGGCCAGGTTGACCACGACTGGCATGTGTCAGGCCTGAAACACCGTCTTGCTTTAGCTTCTGCAATAAGCGGGTAATTTGACGGGTTGAAAGATTCAGAATTTCAGCAGCACGGACTTGTATAATACGTTGATCTCGAACATCTTTCAGCACTGCAAGACGTTGTATTTCCTTGTCAGACATAGTGATCAGCATCTCAAGTTTATATCCAGTCCATGATGTTGATGCGCATCATAGACCAGACATTTTTATTGGTGAGAATACAGACACTTTAAATGGTTTCTAACAGATGGACTTCGTATAAGAGTTTTTATGTTAAATACAAATAAAAAAAATCCTAACGCACTGTCAGGATTTTTTAGTTCACATGTTATTAATCCTAACCGTAGTCAGGGAAGTTATACCCAAAAACTTTTTTCCAAGTATTTATTGATTCTTTATCTTTTCCTTCATTTTCAAGTTGTCTAGCATCTCTTGAAAGTTGGGCGAATGTTTTAAATTTCTCGCTCAATGAGTATCTACTATAATAGTCTATATCATTGATGTTACTTTGAATATTTTTAGGATCAGCCACAGTATTGATAATACTATTCGCTAAGTAGTTAAAAACGTTCTCTAATTCCAAATCAACATACTCTGAACATGTATTATTCGGTTTACTTTCATAGTAGTACAGGATCATAGCTTCTAATAAATAAGATCCGATGTTCACTCTTTTTTCTTGTTTCCAGTACTTCAATATGCGAATTACATTTAAAACATTACCAGATTGATTTTGATTGACGGCTGATAATCTATCTCTATCAGTCTTAGGATTCGTTTTTTTCCAACTTCCAGATCTATTTGGGATTAAATAATAAGAGTTTCCATCGCTATCTGGTGATGTCAAAAAGCAAGGAACAATATCGAAATTCCATGTATAGCTTTTCAACTTCAGAGTTGCTGCTTCTCCATCCCTTTTGATTTCAGCTGATGAATATTGACTGACCTTACTTAATTCTGATTTAAATGCATTGGTAATACGTGTTGAACTTAAGCCTGAACTATCAAGAGTTTTCGCATATTTTTTTAACTTTCCAGAGTAGTTTTCTGGAAATTTCAACTCAATATCGTCCCAAGATCTTTCATAATATGTACATCCATCGGCTTTGATACCAACCATTAGATCAATATCATCTAATGGTCTAGTTTTAGTCTTTCGAGCAAAAGAACCAAAGCCGATATCGATTTCTGGATATAAGTTAGGAAAGTTATCATTATTTTCTGGAAAGTTTGAAATTTGATCTAATAACCAATTTCGACTATTTCGAGCCGTTGATGATGTAGCTGAATCTAAATTTACAATATTTTTCTGGAAGTCATTAAAAGCACTTATAACTGTTGTTGCCATATAAATCTCAATAAAGTTAATTAAAGATAGTTGTCTATGTATCTTTGAATATTCCTTATAGATAAGGTTTCATTTTGATTTTTAAAGTATTTATGTAATTTATTTGGAATAGGTCTAGCAGATTTACGATATGAATAAACCGCATTTTGTACCTCTTCAGCAAGAGATATAACATCTTGATCAGTAGCACTATTATTTGATAGTTGGTTTAAGGCATCTTCTATTTCACTATTCAAACGATTTCCTTCTTTAACAGTTTCTTTATGTTCTAGGACTAGAAAGAATAGAAATATTACTATAGGTATAGAGGCACTTAGTGTTTTGATAAATAATGAAATATTTTCAAAATAATAGATACTTACCGCAAAAAATACGAAAATCAGTAAAACAATAAAAGCTAATACGGTCTTGTAATATCTTTCTCTGTTGGGAATGTCCCAAGATAAATTTTGGCTTTGGCATAGGATAATTGCCATAGGGTATTGATAAGTAGCTGCGGGGGATGTATACCAATTTAAAAATTCTGAAAAATCTCCATACTTTTTCTTATATTTTTCAGATAATAACGTTACTTGACGGTTGTTGGGTTTTTCTCCTAAATAAAGTTTGTTCCACTTTAAGTTAAAGATAGAGCGATCATATAGTTCTTGCATCTGTACTGCTGAGCTTCTTATATTTTTTATCCAACATGATAAAGCTATACTACTGAGGCTACAAAAAATAGCTAAGTAAATGAATATAGAATAATCCTTAACAATACCAATTAATCCAAGAGTAAATGGCATACATACACTAATGATAAAATTTATTGTCATTAGAAATTTACTGTCACTGTATAAAGTATTTACAGCTGCTTGTAATTCTAAATTGGCTAGATCATTTTGCTTCTTTGAAATCAAGTTAACCTCTAAGTTTCTAATTTTTAATAATATTATACAGAATAACGAGTATGAAGTTTTAAATAATTAACAAGATCCTAAAATGATTCTCTTTATATAACTCAAACTACTGGTGTAATCTTTAGTTACTTATGAAATTCTTAGCATTGGGGAATAAGAAATGAATAGTGATAAACAGTACTTTGATCGTCTACAGGAAGAGTATTCAGAAAAATATGGTCATGAACTGTATGCAATTGATGATATTGAAGGAAAAAAAATATTTATTGATATTAATGATCCGTGGAGTGTTTCCTCAAGTTGGGGGGCTTTAGAGAATGAAATACGGTTAATAAAAATGGGACTATTTCCATTAACATTAAGACAAAAATTCGAAAGGAAAGAAACTTTTGAAAAAAAAGCAGACGAACTAGCTAAGCTAATTAATGTTGTTCATACTAAAGAAAATAGTATTCTATGTCCTACTAGTAGATACAATCGTAATAAAGAAAAATAGAATTAGTAATTAGAGCTGAATAATTTAATTTACCTCAAACTAACATAATACACGTTATGCGAAGTCAAAAAAGGAAGCTTAGGCTCCCTTTTTTATTGATGATTTTTTAATTCTTTTAGCATGGCATCCCGCAAAATTTCATTCATTCGTGTTTGATAACCTTTACCTTGTGCTTTGAACCAAGCAAGTACATCAGCATCTAACCGAATTGAAGTTTGTTGCTTCACTGGGCGATAAAATTGATTATGGCGTACAGCATTACTCCAATCAGTAATTTCAGGAATATCTGATAGATCTAGCTGATCATCAGGAACTGTACCTTTAGCAAGCAAGCGTTCAATTTCAGCATCTTGCTTGTCGCTGAATTTTTCATTCAGCTCTTTGCGTGAGTATCTAACCATGCTCATATTTATCTCGCTCCGTTTTGGTTACCTGTCTTGCACTAATGATTCGTATGATTTCACAGTCATCTTCATCAAAGATGGTATGAGCTACTAAGAGCATTAGTACGCCTTTTACTTTTCCAATGGTTTGCCAACGTTCTTCGCCATCGGTATGTCTGTCTTGGATTGAGATCCTCAATGGATCTTCAAAAACAAGGCTTGCCGTTTCGAAAGAGACATCGTGTTTTTTTTGATTTTTTCGATTCTTTGCCTCATCCCATTCGAAATACTGTTCCATAAAAAACATTCAAATTTGTATATACAATAATGTATCACAAAATTGTATCACTCAAGCTGAAAAGCGTAATTTTTGGTCAAAATTAGTGGCAAAATATGACAAAGTTGATCAAAAAACACACGAGTTGTTAAAGCGTGTGTTTTTTGATCTTTTTGGTTTTGGTTTTATTGAATTAAGTGTTTGATAAATAGAACTATTTAAAAAGGCATTTCGTATAACGCCCATTATGTTAAATGGATGGCATTTGGGAGATATTATTTATTCTTTCAATAGGCAGAAACTTGCAGAATTTTTCTTAATTTGTAAT